>CAXRFJ010000455.1:0-3540 GCA_964229475.1 Rubrivirga sp. | reverse complement strand
CGGCGTCGGCCGCGTCGCGCGGGGCGAACACCACCACCTTCCGCATCACGCCGTCGAGCGGGGCGAGGATCTCCGGGTCCCGGATCCCGAGCTGCTCCGCGAGGGCGAACGACACGCCGCCCCACGCCGCGTCGAGGTTCGTGTGGATGGCGGCGTAGCTGATGCCGGCCCGTCCCAATCGCCACGCGAGGCCGCCCACCGGGTCGTCCGCCGTCACGCGCCCGACCGGCTTGAACAGGAGCGGGTGGTGCGTGACGATGAGCTGGGCGCCCGCCTCGGCCGCCTCGTCGACCACCTGCGGCGTGAGGTCGAGCGCCACGAGCACGCGGTCGACCCCGGCGCCGGGATCCCCGACCTGCAGCCCGACGCGGTCGAAGTCGGCCTTCTGGCCGGGCGGGGCCCAAGCGTGGAGGGTGGCGAGGACGTCGGCGACGGTCATGGATCTGGAAGTGAAGAGGTGGGGAGGTGCGGACGTTCGGAGGGCGACCGAGCCGTCACGTCCGCACATCTGCACGTCCGCACCTCATCACGCGGCGGTCATGGAGGCGAGGCGGGTGGCCCGGCCCTCGGCTTCGTCGACGCGGGCGAGGAAGACGGCGCCGAGGGCGAACAGCACGAGCACGAAGCCCACGCCGGCCCGCTCGGTTCCGAAGACGGACGTCAGGAGCCCGAACATCACGGGCCCGATGAACGCGGTCGCCTTGCCCGAGAAGGCGAAGAAGCCGTAGAACTCCGTCTCCTTGTCGTCGGGCACGAACCGCCCGAGGAGCGACCGGCTGGCCGCCTGGTTCGGCCCCGACGCGATGCCGATGAGGACGCCCGCGCCCCACAGCCACGCCTTCGTCGGCCCGAACACGGCCACGAGCGTGGCGATCGCGAGCAGGCCGAGCGAGATGAAGATGGTCCGCTTCCCGCCGATGGCGTCGTCGAGGAACGAGAACGCGAACGCGCCGAGCCCGGCGGCCACGTTGAGCACGATCCCGAACAGCAGGATTTCCGACTCCTCGAAGCCGTAGGCCGTCGCGGCGAAGATGCCGCCCATCGCGAAAATCGTCACGAGCCCGTCGTTGTAGAACAGGCGGGCGACGAGGAGCCGCACGATCTGCCGGTAGTCGCGGATCTGGCGGAACGTCTCGCCGAGCTCGCCGAACGTCGCCCGGATCAGGTTCTTGGCGGGCGCCTCGGCCGCGGGCGGCTCCCTCAGCACGAGGAACAGCGGGACGGCGAAGAGGGCGAACCAGCCGGCCACGATCAGGTTCGTCACGCGGACGTGCTCGCCGGTCGCCTTGTCGAGCCCGAACGGCGGCGTCTCGGGCATCACGAACGCCAGGGCGAGGGCCATGCACAGGAGCCCCCCGACGTAGCCGAGCGCCCAGCCCCACCCGGACACGCGCCCGATCATGTCGGGCGGGGCGATCTCGGGGAGGAACGCGTTGTAGAACACCTGCCCGATCTCGAACGCGATGTTGGCCACGACGACCAGCAGGATCGCGCCGATCACGTCGCCGTTCTGGGGGAAGAACAGGAGCGCCGTCCCGAGGACCGTGATCGTCGTCGTGATGAAGAGCGCCCGCTTCCGCGTCGCCGTCCGGTCGGCGAGGGCGCCGAGGAGCGGGGAGAGCAGGGCCACCGCGACGGCCGTCGGCGTGACGACGCCCCACGACCAGAGGACCGAGCCCGTCGTCTCGTCCGGCGCCACGCCCTTGACGAAGTACGTCGCGTAGATGAACGTGATGACGAGCGTCGTGAACGCCGAGTTGGCGAAGTCGTACAGCGACCAGGCCCAGATGGCTTTTTTGTTCGCGGGCGGGGCGGTCTCGGGCATGCGGGGCGCGGGAGTTCGCCGGAAGCTACCGGGCCTCCCTGAACGCGCTCTGGTTCGGCCGGACTATCTTTTCTGCACGCCCTCGTAGCTCAGTCGGATAGAGCGACTCTCTCCTAAAGAGTAGGCCACAGGTTCGATTCCTGTCGAGGGCACCCGTCTCGTCCGCCGCGCCGCCATGACCGTGCTCTGGCTCCTCGTCGCCCTCCTCAGCCCGTTCGCCGAGCGCGACGAGTGCCCCGGCGCCGCCCGCCTCTACGGCAAGATCCAGGTCGTCGAGAGCTTCGCCGACTGCGAGGTCCAGGTCGTCACGTCGTTCCCGGACCTCCGCGTCCAACTCGTCGACAGCTTCGCCGACGACCCCGGCGAGTGGCAGATGGTCGAGTCGTTCCCCGACTACACCGTCACGTTCGTCGAGAGCTTCCCCGACGTCACGATCGAGTACGTCGACAGCTTCCCGGGGCCGACCGACTGACGCCCGAGGCGGGGCGGGTCAGGCGGCCTCGGCGGGCGCGTGGGCCTCGAGCCAGTCGCCGAGGGCGGCGATCACGTCGTCGCGCTCGACCTCGTTGAGCGTCTCGTGGAACAGGCCGTCCCAGAGGCGGAGCGTCACGTCGTCGGAGGCCGCGTGGGCGGCGAGCCACTCGGTCCCGGCCGGGTCCGTGATCGCGTCGGCCGTGCCGTGGAAGAGGAAGAGGGGCACGTCGAACGCCTCGGGGCGCTGGCGGACGCGCTCGCCGGCCCGGAGGATCTCGTAGCCCGTCCGCGCGCGGACGCCGCGGACGGTGTTGAGCGGGTCCTCCTCGTAGGCCCGCGCCACCGTCGGGTCGTGGGAGAGCTGGGAGAGGTCCACCCTCGAGACGGGGATGCCCGGGAGCCAGCGCGCCACGAACGGCGCGGCCTTCTGCAGGAGCGCCGGCGTGTCTTCGGGGAGCTGGATCGCGGGCGACGAGAGGACCACGCCCCGGAGCCCGGCCGTCCCCTTGGCGACGACGTACGAGGCGACGACGAGCCCGCCCATCGAGTGCCCCATGAGGAAGAGCGGGGCGTCCCCGATCCGCTGGCGGACGTCGATGAGGTGGGCCTGGACGTCGTCGACGTACTCGGAAAAGGCGTCGACGTGGCCGCGCGGGCCGTGGGACCGGCCGTGCCCGCGGAGGTCGAGGGCGTGGACGGCGAACCCGCGCCGCATCAGCGCGCTGGCGACGTAGGCGTAGCGCCCGCTGTGCTCGTGGATCCCGTGGACGAGCGCGACGACGCCGCGGACCGGCCCGTCGGGCGTCCACCGCCGCGTGAACAGCGTGACGTCGTCGGGGGCGATGAGGGAACCGATCTCGTGCGTCATGGATCGCCGGGGCGTCCCGCAAGGTATCGCCACCATGACCGTCCTCGACGCCACGCCCGCCCCCGCCGACTTCCTCGCCGCGCTCGACCAGCAGGTCCGCGACCTCCAGGACGCCGGGGGGGAGCCCCACGCGATCCTCGTCGGGCCCGAGGCCTACGAGACGCTCAAGACGGCCGTCGCCGAGCGGTTCGGCCGCGAGCGCGCCGACCTCGGGCAGTACCAGTGGGTGCCGGTCGTGGTCGACCCATTCCGCGGGGGGCGCCTCTGCGTCGTCCCGCCGCCGCGCGACGTGTCGGCCGGCGTCCGGGCGGAGCGCGCCGACGGCTGAGTCCCGCCCGGCGCGGCGCCGCGGCGGGGGTACTGGGGCACGCCG
>CAXRFJ010000454.1:0-4305 GCA_964229475.1 Rubrivirga sp. | reverse complement strand
GCCTCCGCGTGCCCGAGGGCGGCCCCCTCCACGTCGTCGAAGCCGACGACGGCCACGTCCTCGGGCACGCGGAGGCCCCGCTCGCGCGCGGCGTCCAGCAGCCCGAGGGCGACGGCGTCGTTCGCGCAGAACACGGCCGTCGGGCGGCGGGCCGGGTCGAGGCCGAGCAGCGCGGCCCCGGCGCGGGAGCCCGTCGCGCGATCGGAGGGGCCGTCGTCCATGACGAGGAGCCCGTCCGCCACGGGGTGGCCCGCCTCGCGCATCGCCTCGGCGAACGCGTCCCGGCGGGCGACAGGGCTCGGGTGCGCCGGGTCGGCGCCGAGGAAGGCCGCGCGCTCGTGGCCCCGCTCGACGAGGTGCCGGGCCACGGCCACGGCGCCGCCGTGGTTGTCGATCGAGACCTGGGGGGCGTCGCCCCACGCGAAGTCCGCCAGGACGTGGGGGATCGAGCGGTCCCGGAGCTGCTCGATGAGCGCTCCGTCGACGCCGCCCGCTACGACCACGCCGTCGACCGAGTGCTCCTTGAGGAACCGGGGCGCGTGCTCGCCGGGGAGATACGGGTCGGGGACGGTCGAGAGGAGGACGTAGAGGCCGCGCCGCCGGGCCTCGAACTCGGCCCCCAGAAAGACCCGGGTGTAGAACGGCTCGCTCTGCCGGAAGTGGTCCTCGCGCAGGACGAACCCCACGTTGCCGGTCCGCCGGGCCGCCAGCCCGCGCGCGCTCCGCGACGGCGCGTACCCCATCCGGTCCGCGACCGCGAGGACCCGCCGGCGGGTCGCGTCGGCGACGGGCCCCTTCCCGTTCATCACGAGGGAGACCGTCGAGATCGAGACGCTCGCGGCGGCGGCGACGTCGGAGATGGTGTGGCGGGTGGTGGACATCGGCAGAGTCGAAGCGCTTCGATCGACGCGCTTCGATGATACAGCACCTCGCCCTCCTTCACAAGTCCCCAACACGGGGGCTTCGCGTCGCCCTCCCGTCCGGGGCTGCCGCGCGGCCCCGCACGGGCCCGCGGCCGGGGCCGACACGGGCCGCCCTCCGGCTCAGGATCCCTCCGGCTCGGGATGGGCCTCACCGAGCCCGATCGTCGGGAGCGCCCATGTCCTTCGCACGCCGCGCGTGGCGCACCCAGCGGGGCGGCCGCCCCCGGGCTCGTCCCTCTCTCTCTCGGCCTCCGGCGCCCGTCTCCGCGCACCTCCGCCCTCACCTCGGCGACGAAGCCGGGCAGGCCCACGGGCCCGTCACGCTCGACGCCCCAGGAGAGCCCGGGCGAGGCAGGGGCTCTCCGACAGCGAGAACGGGAAGCGGGCCCCTTCTACCGGCTCTCTCAGGGGTCGGGCTGGAGGGCCGCACGGTGGCGGTAGTACTCCTGGAGGATGGAGAACGCTTGCTTCTTCTCCCCGGCCTCGGACACCAGCCCCTTCCGGTTCCAGAAGTCCTGGACGCCGGGGAGCGGCCGGCGCGGCGACCGGAAGTCCTTCAGGATCCACGGCGAGATCCCCCGGAGGAACGGGATGTGGTCGGCCATCGCCAGGTTGCTCCGGAAGACGGCGGCCTGGTACTCCTCCGTCCACCGTTCGGCGGCGGGGCCGTGGCGGCCCGCGAGGGCGCCCCCTCCCATCTCGCTGATGACGACGGGCTTCCCGAAGTCGGACGCCCACCGGACGGCGGCGCACGACTCCGGCGTCCCTCCGTACCACCCGCAGTAGGTGTTGACCCCGATCACGTCGACGACGGCGCCGAGGGGGTCGCGGATGTGCGTCGTGTCCCCCTCGCGGTCCTGCGTGTCGAGCGCCGCGGCGACGAGGCGCGTCGGGTCGAGCCGGCGCGTCGTCTCGACGAGCCGGGTGAGGAACGAGAGCCGGTCGTCCGAGCGCGGCGTCTCGTTGGCGACCGACCACAGCACGACGCCCGCCCGGTTCTTGTCGCGGGAGACCATCTCGCGGAGCTGGCGCTCGGCGTTGGCGTAGGTCTCGGGGTTCTCGAACTGGACCGTCCAGTAGACCGGGATCTCGCTCCACACGAGCAGCCCCATCTCCTCGGCCGTGCGGACCATGGCCTCGTTGTGGGGGTAGTGGGCGAGCCGGACGAAGTTGCCGTTGAGCTCCCGGACCCACCCGAGGAGCCGCTCGGCGTCCTCCCGCGACGTGGCGCGGCCGTCGCCGGTCGGCTTCTCCTCGTGGAGCGAGATGCCGCGCAGGAACACCGGCTCGCCGTTGAGGAGGAGGTCCTCGCCGCGGCGCTCGATCGTCCGGAGGCCGATCCGGTCCGAGACGGCGTCGCCGCCGCCCCGCACGGTCACGTCGTAGAGCCGGGGGTGGGCGGGGGACCACGGCACCAGCCCCTCGACCGGCACCCGGAAGTGGGCGACGCCGTCCGCGTCCGCCTCGGCCTCGACGTCGACGCCGAGGTCGGGGATCGACACCTCGGCCCGCCCGGACGCCGCGGCCGGCCCGTCGAGGCGGACCCAGCCGGCGACCTCGGCCCTGTCCCCGTCGAGCGAGCCCGGCGCGAGCTGGACGAAGTAGTCCTCCACGAACGTCTCCGGCACCTCGACGAGCGAGACCGAGCGGGTGACGCCGCCGTAGTTCCACCAGTCGCTGTTGACCGTCGGGACCGCGTCGCGGTGGCGCTGGTTGTCCACCTTCATCGTGAGCACGTTCTCCCCCTCCCGGACCTGATCGGTGACCTCGAACTGGAACGGGGTGAAGCCGCCGACGTGGCCGCCGAGCAAGGTGCCGTTGAGCGCCACCCGCGCGTCGTAGTTGACGGCGCCGAAGTGGAGGAACACGCGGGCCCCCGGCGTCGGGACGTAGTCGAAGGCCCGCTTGTACCACACGGTCCCCTCGTAGAGGAAGAGCCGCTCGTCCTGGGTGTTCCAGTCGCCGGGCACCTCCAGCGTGACGCCGCCGTCGTAGTCGTACTCGACGCGGTCGGACGGGTCGGCGGGTTTCTGGTCGGCGAAGAAGCTGGCCTCGAACGGGAGCTCGGTGTAGCGGTGGCTGTAGTACCCGGTCTCGAACGGGTCGACCACGACGCCCCACGTCCCGTCCAGCGAGACCGGCTCGCGACCGGGGACGTTCTGGATCAGAGAGACGCCGTCGTCGACGGCCTGGGCGTGCGCGGCCAGCGGGAGGAGGGCGAGGAGGGCGACGAGTCGGAAGCGCATCGGAGTCGCGTGCCGCGGGTGACGGAGAACAACGGGAAGATGGCGACGCCGAACGTCAGGGGGAGAGCGGGAGCGATGGGTCCACCCAGAGCAGCGGTCGCCGGACCGGCAGGTTGCGGATCACCTCCTCCTCGGTGGGCACGGGGTCCTGCGCGGCCCAGAGGGCGACGAGGGCGGGCCGGTCGAGCGCCACACTCCCGAACAGCAGCGCCGGCTGGCGGACCGGCCAGTCGTCCCAGTACTCGACGTCGGGCGGGAGCGGCCACGCGTCCTTGTCGGCGACGTACGGCGCCATGAAGTCGAGGGCCCGCGCGAGGCCGCGGCCGTCGGGCGTCTCGAACCGCCAGAGGTCATCGTCGGGCGTCGAGGCGGCCTGAGCGAGCGCGGCGAACAGGTCGAGGTTGAACAGGCTGTAGGCGTAAGGCTTCGTCCGCCCGAGCTCGTCCGTGAACCCGCCCTCGGCGTTCATCTGGTCCGGGATCAGCACCGTCTTGAACCGCCGGCGGACGTCGGCGAGGACGGCCTCGTCGCCGGCCAGCCGGGCGAAGGCCGCCGCCTGGAGCGCCCACGCCGTGCTGTGGTTGTTGCCGTGGTCGCGCTCGTCGGTCCCGTACGGGTGCGTCGTCAGCCAGCCGAGGTAGTCGGCGAACCAGTGGCGGACCGGGCCGGCCTCGGCGTCGCTGAGGGCGCCCTCACGGGCCAGCACCTCGACGGCCCGCGCGACTTCCACGAGGTGGACCGTGTCGATGATGCCGATCCCCCGCCCCGTCACGCGCCCGCTGATGGCCTGCGCGTAGAGGAGGCTCGGGTTCATCCGCGTCGCCGGGTCCACGAACCACGCGCGGAGGTGGCGGAGCGCGGCGGCGGCGTAGCGCGCCTCGCCCGTGAGCACGTAGGCGGAGGCGAGGTCGGGCACGATCCGCCCGAGGCGGCGCATGGCCTGCCGGTGGGCCACGAAGTTGTCCGGGTTCGTGAGCCCGTCGCGGCGGACGTACGGGCCGCCGGGGTCCTCGGGATCGGGCCACCAGTAGTCGCCCTCCGAGTAGAAGTCGTGGGGGCCGCCGGCGCTCCGCTCGGCGCGCGTCGCCGTGACCGTGACCGGCTCCTCCCCCAGCGCGACCGCGGCCGCCGCGAGC
>CAXRFJ010000453.1:0-5881 GCA_964229475.1 Rubrivirga sp. | reverse complement strand
GACGTCCGCGCGCTCCACTACGCCGGCCTCGACGCCTCCGTGGACCCGACCCAGGTGCTGTGGGGCGGCCGGGTCGGCTACAAGTTCCTGAGCGACGACCTCGCCGAGGTCAGCCTGTCGGTGACGGACCTCCTCGACCAGCAGGCCGACGTGGAGCGGACGGTCACGGAGCTCTACGTCGAGGACGCCCAGTCGCAGGCCCTCGGCCGGACGGTCATGCTGAACCTGTCGTACAAGCTCCGGACGTTCGGCCGGTAGCCCCGGCGCTCCCCGCCTCGGCGCTGAGGCGGGGAGGCCCCGGCCGAGCCCCCCCGACCGGGTCGCGCTAGAGGAGCGGCGGGGAGCGACCGAGGCAGTCCCTCCACGGCCGAGGGATTCCGCCGTCCCTGTACACGAGGACGGGGGACCGAATTGGCCATGATCCCCGGGGGCACGTTCCGTCGCACGTGAGGAGGACCTTCCCCCTCACCGTCATGGACTACGCCCCCGCGCTCCCCGTCGCCCACGAGGCCGTCCCGCCCGTCGCCCGCGAGGCCGCGCCCCCCCGGCCGTCCCTGCTCGCCCTCCTCCGCCTCCGGGTCCGGCGCGTCCTCGTGCTCGAGTTCGCCGAGCTCGACCGGATCGACCTCGGCGACCCGGCCGAGATCGACGCCGAGGTGGACGACCTCTTCAGCCGGGGCGGCCACCGGCTCTAGCCCTCGCCCAGCTGGCGGCTCCGCTCGGTCGCCGCGGCGACCGTGTCGATGAACATCGACCGGAGCCCGTGCTTCTCGAGCTCGGCGACGGCCGAGATGGTCGTCCCGCCGGGCGTCGTGACCTGGTCGCGGAGGACGGCCGGGTGCTCGCCCGTCTCGATCGCGAGGCGCGCCGCGCCGAGGACCGTCTGCATCGAGAGCCGCCGGGCGACGGCCCGCGGGAGGCCCTGCTTGACGCCGGCGTCGGTCATCGCCTCGATCACCATGAACACGTAGGCCGGGCCGCTGCCCGAGAGGCCCGTCACGGCGTCCATCAGCCCCTCGGCCACCACCTCGACGACGTGGCCGACGGCCGAGAAGATCTCCCGCGCGAGCGCGACGTGGGCCTCGGTCGCGTGGTCGCCGGGGGCGATCGCCGTCGCCCCCTCGTCGACGAGCGCCGGCGTGTTGGGCATCGCGCGGACGACGGGGAGCGCGGGCCCGAGCGCGTCCGCCAGCGACCGCGTGGTGACGCCGGCGAGCGTCGAGAGCACCAGCGTGCCGGGCGCGAGGTGCGGGCGGACCTCGGCGAACAGCTCGGCCGCGTTCTGCGGCTTGACCGTGATGAGGACGACCGACGCGCCGCGGACGGCCTCCGCGTTGTCGTCGGTGACGGCGACGCCGGGGAACCGCTGGCGGAGCTCGTCGCGCCCGGCCTCGGAGCGGCGCGTGGCCGTGATCCGGTCGGCCGCGAGGTCGCCGCCGCGGAGGAGACCGCCGATGAGGGCCCGGCCGATGTTGCCGGCGCCGAGGACGGTGAGGGTCTGGTCGCTTACCCGGGAGGTCGTCAGAGTCGGCATGGCGCGGAGGGGCGGGGGGTCGAGACTAACCGGGCCGGGCGCCCCGCGCCGCCCCCGGCCCGCTCTTCACCGAGCCCTCTCCGCCCCGGCGCCGAGGCGGGCGGGAGCGCAGCAGGACCCGCCGGCGTATCGCATCTTGCCGATCCCTCTGATCTCCTCCCGTCCGATGTCCCTCCACGCCGTCATCATGGCCGGCGGCGTCGGCAGCCGGTTCTGGCCGCGCAGCCGCCGCTCCCACCCCAAGCAGTTTCTCGACGTGTTCGGCCCGGCGTCGCTCATCCAGAGCACGTTCGCCCGGCTCCAGCCGCTCGTCGAGCCCGAGCACGTCCACGTGGTCACCAACGCCGACTACGTGGAGAAGACGCGGGAGCACCTCCCGGCCGTGCCCGAGGGCAACATCCTCGGCGAGCCCGTCGCCCGCAACACGGCGCCGTGCATCGCGCTGGCGGCGGCGAAGCTCCTCGCCGAGGACCCGGACGCGACCATGATCGTGCTCCCGGCCGACCACCTCATCGCCAACGTCGAGCGGTTCCACGCCGTGCTGCGGGCGGCCGTCGAGGCCGCCCGGACCCCGACCGCCGGCGGGGGCCACCCGCTCGTCACCATCGGCATCCGCCCGACGCACCCGGAGACGGGCTACGGCTACATCCAGTTCGACGCCGACGGCGAGCGCGACGGGGTCGAGGACGGCGGGCCGGCCGACAAGCCCCGCCCGCACCAGGTCCTCACGTTCGCCGAGAAGCCCGACCTCCAGACGGCCGAGCGCTTCCTCGACGCCGGCGACTTCCTCTGGAACTCGGGCATGTTCATCTGGCGCGCCGACGCCATCCTCGACGCCTTCGAGCGCTACCTCCCCAAGGTCCACCGCCTGTTCGCCCCGCTCGCCGAGTCGTTCGGCACCGACGCCGAGGCCGGCGCCATCGCCGCGGCCTACGAGCGGAGCCCGAAGATCTCGATCGACTACGGCATCATGGAGCAGGCCGACGACGTCCTCGTCGTGCCGGGCTCGTTCGGCTGGAGCGACGTCGGCGACTGGCGGGCCGTCCACGAGCTCTCCGACAAGGACGAGGCCGGCAACCGGGCCGAGGGCAACGTGATCCTCAAGGACACGGCCCGCTCGTTCGCCCGCTCCTCGAGCGACCGGCTCCTCGTGCTCGTGGGGATGGAGGACGCCGTCGTGGTCGACACCGGCGACGCCGTCCTCGTGTGCCACCGCGAGCAGGCCCAGAAGGTCAAGGACGTCGTCGACTTCCTCGGCGTCCACGGGATGGAGGCGTACGTGTAGCCGCCCGCGCAGACGCCGGGCCCCTCCCCGCCCGCCTCGGCACGGCCGCCGAGGCGGGCGGGGTGCGTTCAGACGGGAGGGCCGCAGAGGCCGACCGGCTCCGGAAGCGCTTGCGGGACGGCGACTTATGCCGTGCACACGTGACTCGGGGGCGTCACCGGCGCGCCTTTGATTTCTCTTAACCGAACCGGGCGCAACCGACGGCGGACGGCCTCGTTATGACGCCCGAGTTCCGAAGGTGACCGACCAGTCACCTCTTGACCAACCGTTCACGTGCAAGTCCCCCCCACCGACCCCGCCCTCCTCAGCCGCCGCGACCGCGAGCGCCTCGCGCGGCGCCTCGCCATGCTCGACGCCGCCCTCGCGGTGTTCGGCGAGAAGGGGTTCGAGGGGGCCACGCTCGACGAGATCGCCGAGCGCGCCGAGTTCGGGAAGGGCACGCTCTACAACTACTTCCCCGGCGGCAAGGACGAGCTGTACCGGTCGCTGTTCGGGGAGCGCGTGGTCCGCGGGCTGCACGAGGTCGTCGAGACGGCGCTCCCCGAGGACCGGCCGCTCGGCACGCCGGCCGAGGCGCGGGCGGCGTTCCGCGACTTCATCTTCGGGCTCCTCGAGCACTTCGAGACCAACCGCCCGGTCCTCCGGCTCTACATGTCCGAGGCCCCGCGCGTGATCCACGACCCCGAGCGGATGGGCGAGATGATCGAGCTCTTCGGGGGGTTCACGGACGCCGTCACGCGGGCCGTCGAGCGCGCGATCGCGGCGGGCTCCCTCCGGCCGCTCCCGGCCCTCCCCGTCGCCCACCTCCTCATCGGGAACGTCCGCGGCGTGCTCATGGCCCACGCCGCGGCCGAGTGCGCGCCGGGCAAGGCCGAGCGGGTCGGGGCCCTCGACCCGACCGCGACCGCCGACCTCATCACGACCGTCCTCTTCGACGGGCTCCTCACGACGGTCCCCACCGCCCCGTCCCCCGACGCATGACGACCCGCACCCTCGCCCTCTCCGCCCTCGCGCTCGCCGCGGCCGGCACGGCGCCCGCCGCCGCCCCGCCCGACACGGGCCGCGACTCGGCCGTCGTCGTCGGCCTGTTCGACCCGGCCACGGGCGGCCCGGCCGTGCCCGCCGCGGGCGCGATCCGGCTGACGCTCGACGACGCGATCCAGATCGCGCTCGAGCGGGCCTACGCCGTCCGCCTCGCCCAGCTCGACGTCGAGACGGCGTCGTCGCAGGTCCGCGAGGCCTACGGCCAGCTCCTGCCGCGCGTCGACGCCACGTCGAGCTACACGCGGAACGTGATCCAGGCGAACCCCTTCGCCGGCTCGTCGGCGGGCAGCCTGTTCAGCGGGCTCGGCGCGATCGGCTGGCTCCAGTACAACGAGCTCGCGCGGACCGACGACGACCCGGCCACGCAGCCGATTTCGCTGGCCGAGTACCAGGCCCGCGTCGGCGAGGGCCAGGCGGCCGTCGGCTACAACCCGGCCGACTCGTCGAACCCGTTCGGGACCGACAACCAGTTCACGAACTCGCTCTCGCTCAGCCAGCCGATCTACTCGGGCACGGCGTTCGCCGCCGTCCGGGGCGCGCGGGCGCTCGTCGAGATCAACGAGTCCGCGGTCGCGCAGCGCGAGGACGAGACGATCGACCAGACGCGGCAGGCGTTCTACGGCGCGCTCCTCGCCCAGGAGCAGGCCCGCGTCCAGCGGGCCTCGCTCGACCGCTCGCGCGAGACGTTCGACGACGCGTCGCTCTTGGTGGCGCAGGGCGTCCGGCCCGTGCTGGAGCGGCTCAACGCCGAGGTCGACCTCGCGAACGCCGAGACGTCCGTCGTGACGGCCGAGGCCCAGGCCGAGGCGGCCCGCGACCAGCTGCTCCTGACGCTCGGCCTCCCGGTCGACGCGCCGGTCGTGCTCGAGGGCGAGCTGGCGCCGCCGCAGGACGCCCTCTTCCAGACCGTCGGGCTGGCCGCCTCGTCGGCCCGCGCCCTCGACCTCCGGCCGGACGTCCAGCAGGCCGCGCTCGCCGTCCGCCTCAACGAGGTCCAGCGCGACATCACGAAGGCCGGGCTCTACCCGAGCCTGAGCGCGTTCGTCAACGCGAGCTACAGCGGCAACATCCCCGACGACCGGAGCTTCCTCACGAACCCGGACCCCTCGGACCCCTTCACGTTCGAGACCGGCTCGACCGACTTCTTCTCGGACCAGTACTGGCAGCCGGCCGTCTCGGTCGGCCTCCGGATGAACTGGATGCTGTTCGACGGCTTCCAGACGCGGCGGCGCATCCAGCAGAACCAGATCGCCGTCGACGCGGCCGAGATCCAGCTCGAGCAGGCCCGGAACGCCGCGGCGCTCGAGGTGGCCCAGGCCGTCCGCCAGCTCGAGAGCGCCGAGCGCCGGCTGGGCGCCCAGGCCCAGACCGTGGCCACCGCCGAAACCGCGTTCGCCTTCGCGAGCGCGCGGCTCCAGGAGGGCGTCGCGACGCAGGTCGACGTCCGCGTGGCGAGCCAGAACCTCGACCTCGCCCGGCTCAACTACCTCCAGGCCGTCTACGACGCGCTCGTCGCGCGGAGCGCCTACGAGCGGGCCACGGGCACCATCGAGCCCGAGGCGCTCGACCTCGCCCCGCGCCCCGAGCCCGCCCCGCGGCTCCCGGCCACGCTCCAGACCGACGCCTCGCCCGAGGCCGGCCTCCTCACGCCGACCGGCGGCACCGACGCGCCCCGATGACGGCCCCCTCCCCCGCCCGCCTCGGCGGCCTCCCCGACCGACTCACCCGCCCGGACCGCCCGTCCCCCGCAGCCATGCGCCCCCTCCGCCGCTTTTCCATCGCCCTGCTGGCGGCGCTCGCCCTCGCGGCGTGCCAGCCCGGCCCCGAGACCGCCGACGAGGTCGAGGCCCCGGCCGACCGGGCCATCCCCGTCGAGGTCGTCGTCGCCGACCCCGGCTACTTCGAGGACACCATCGAGCTGACCGGGACGGTCGACGCGAGCAACGACGCGTCGCTCTCGCCCGACGTGGCCGGGACGCTGACGTACGTCGCGCCCGTCGGGACGTTCGTGCGGGCCG
>CAXRFJ010000452.1:0-4818 GCA_964229475.1 Rubrivirga sp. | reverse complement strand
GCTAGGCCGCGCCGGCCCCGCTCGTCTCCGCCCCCGCCCGCCATGCGACTCCTCCTCTTCCTCCCGCTCGTCGCCGCGACCGCCTGCGCGCAGCCCGCGCGCGTCCTCCCGGCCGACGACTGGTGCGACCGCGCCAACACCTGGCAGGGCGTCCGCGCCTGCGAGGTCCGCGAGACCATGACGAGCGCCGACGCCCTCGACCTCGTCGTGCTCAACGGGAGCCTCGAGGTCAAGGAATGGGACCGCCCCGACGTCCTCGTCCGCTCCCGCATCACGGCCGGCGCCAAGTCGCAGGCCGACGCCGACCGGGCCGTCCGCGAGACCGTCATCGCCGTCGACGGCGGCCGCGTCCGCGCCGAGCCCGGCTGGGCGGGCGACGCGCAGGCCTCGGTGAGCTTCGAGGTCTTCGCCCCGCGCGACACCGACCTCACGCTCGTCGCCACGAACGGCCCCGTCGGCGTCCACGGCATGAGCGGGCGGATCCGGGTGGAGGCCACGAACGGCCCCATCTCGGCCCACGACCTGAGCGGCGACGTCGAGCTGGCGGCCACGAACGGCCCGGTCGAGGTCGACCTGGGCGGCTCCGGGTGGCACGGCCCCGGCCTCAGCGTCTCGGCCCAGAACGGCCCGATCACGCTGTCCGTCCCGCGCGACTACTCCGCGCGGCTCGCGGCCAAGACCGACCTCGCCACGATCTCGGCCGACGGCGTCCGCTACGCCGAGACGAGCCGCCAGCGCGGGCGCGTCATGGGCGACCAGCTCGAGGCCACGCTCGGCCGCGGCGGCCCGCTCCTCTCGCTCGTGGCCCACAACGGGCCCGTCCGCCTCCGCTCCGGAGGCTGAGCCGCGGGCTTCGGCCCGCCCCCCTCGTCCCGTCCCGGCGCGCCCTGCGAGCGCGCCGCGGCGGCGCACGCCGGCCGGCGCCCCGCACGGCGCCGGGCCGCCCTCCCCCGCCGACCCGGCCGGGGGAGGACCGCCCGGACCGTTCTGCGATTTTTTTAGCACCCCCGAGTAACCTTCCGGCGGCTCGTCCGTCTCGGGAGTGCCCATCCCCTCGACCCCGATGCGCCTCTCTATCGCCGTCGCGCTCCTCGCGGCCCTCGCCTCGCCCGCCCTCGCCCAGACCACGACGCCGGCCGGGCCGCCCGTCCCCCTCGCCGACGCCGAGGCCCTGCGCGGGCCCCGCTCGCTGGCGGCCCACCCCCTCTCGACCGCCGCCGTCGACATCGACGGGCGGCTCGACGAGGCGGCCTGGGCCGGGGCCGAGGTCGCGACCGGGTTCGTCCAGTACCGCCCGTCCCCGGGCGACGCGGCGTCCGAGACGACCGAGGCCCGCGTGCTCTACGACGACGGCGCCGTCTACGTCGGGATGCGGATGCATGAGACCCGGCCGGAGGGGATCCAGGCGCCGCTCGGGCGCCGCGACGCCAACGTCACCGGCGACTGGGCCCTCGTCGCGCTCGGCTCCTACAATGACCAGCGGACGGCCTTCGTGTTCGCCCTCAACCCGGCCGGCGTCCAGCGCGACATGCTCCTCTACGACGACGTCAACGAGGACGACTCGTGGGACGCCGTCTGGGCCGGCGCCGCCACCCGCGACGAGACCGGGTGGACGGCCGAGTTCCGGATCCCGCTCAGCCAGCTCCTCTACCCCGGCGGCCTCGCCACCCAGGACTGGGGCCTCCAGTTCTCGCGGACGCACGTCCGCACCGGCGAGGAGTCGTTCTGGAGCCCGATGAGCCCGGACGAGAACGGCGTCGTGTCGCAGTTCGGCCACCTCCGCGGGCTCCGCGACCTCCGCCCGCCGCGCCAGCTCGAGGTGATGCCCTACGTGGCGTCCAGCCTCACGCGCGCCCCCGGCGACGACGTCGACCCGTTCTACGCCCAGAACGACCTCGACCCGCGCGTCGGGCTCGACCTCAAGTACGGCCTGACGTCCAACCTCACGCTCACGGCGACCGTCAACCCCGACTTCGGGCAGGTCGAGGCGGACCCGGCGCAGGTCAACCTCGGCGGGTTCGAGCTGTTCTTCGAGGAGCGGCGCCCGTTCTTCGTCGAGGGCACGGACGCGTTCTCGATGTCGCCCCGCCGCTTTTTCGGGATGAACCGGCCGACGCTCCTCTACACGCGCCGGATCGGGCGGACGCCGCAGCGGACGGACTTCGTCCCGGGCGCCGTCCACGACGCCGCGGGCGACAACGGGACGGTCTACACCGACGCGCCGCTGCAGTCGACCATCCTCGGCGCCGCGAAGCTGTCGGGCCGCGTCGGGCGGTTCTCGGTCGGCGTGCTCAACGCCGTGACGGGCCCCGAGTACGGGTCCTTCCAGGCCTTCGACGGGACCGGGGCCCGCGTCGCCGACGACCGTGCGCTCGTCGAGCCGACGACGAACTACGCCGCCGCCCGCGCCCGCGGGACGTTCGGCAAGACGATCCTCGGCGTCCTCGGGACGTCGGTGCTCCGGAGCACCCAGAACGACGCCATCGCCGGCCTCCTCCCGAGCCAGGCCACGGTCCTCGGCTTCGACGTCGAGCACGACCTCGGCGCGGGTTGGATCGTCAACGGCCAGCTGGCGGGGAGCCACGTGAGCGGCAGCGCCGCCTCGATCGAGCGGCTCCAGACGGCCTTCCCGCGCCTCTACCAGCGCCCCGACGCCGACCACCTCGAGCTCGACCCGACGCGGACGTCGCTCTCGGGCTGGACGGGCGAGGCCAACCTCCTCAAGACGAGCGGGAAGTGGGTCGGCAGCGTCCACGCGACGGCCAACTCGCCGGGCTTCGACTCGAACGAGCTCGGCTTCCAGAGCCGGGCCGACGAGTACGGCGTCGGCGGCGTGCTGGTGTACCAGGAGAGCCAGGGCGGGGGCCCGTTCCAGCGCTACAGCGGGAACGTGTTCTCGGGCGCCCGCTGGGACTTCGCCGGCAACAACTCGGCCACGTTCCTCGGCGGCAACGCGAACGGGACGTTCCGGAACTTCTGGGGCTTCGGCGTCAACGGCGAGGTCTACACGGCGGCCACGAGCAACCGGCTCACGCGCGGCGGGCCGCTGGCCGGCACGCCGGGCGGCTGGAACCTCAACCTCAACGGCTGGAGCGACGACCGGAAGGCCGTCTCCGGCTACGCCTGGACGGGCGTCGGCGGGAACGCGCTCGGCAACCAGTTCAACGGGTTCGAGACCGGCGTCGAGATCCGGCCGAGCTCGTCGCTCACGCTCCGCGTCGGGCCCGAGCTCTACCTCGAGCACGACGAGCGCCAGTACGTCGGGTCGTTCGACGCGCCCGGCCTCGACGCCACGTTCGGCCGGCGCTACGTGTTCGGCCAGATCGACCAGACCACGCTGGCCATGGGCACGCGCCTGAACTGGACGTTCACGCCGAAGCTCTCGCTCCAGACCTACCTCCGCCCGTTCGTCTCGCGCGGCCGCTACACCGGCTTCCGCCAGATGACGGCGCCGGGCGAGACCGACTTCCCCGTCTACGGCCAGGGCTTCGGCGCCATCGAGCCCACGTTCGAGGACGGCTCGGACGTCCCCTCGGGCTACGTCGTGACCGGCGCCGACGGCGGGACGGCCGAGTTCGACAACCCCAACTTCACCGTCCGCGCCCTCCAGGGCAACGCCGTGATGCGGTGGGAGTACCGGCCGGGCTCGGCGCTCTTCCTCGTGTGGCAGCAGCAGCGGAACGGGTTCGCCCGCGACGGGGCCTTCGAGTTCGACCGCGACGTGTCGGGCCTCTTCCGCGACCAGGCCACCAACGTCTTCCTCCTCAAGCTGAGCTACTGGCTCGGCTAGCCTTCGGGGAACGCCTCCCCGGACCGTCGGTCCCGGCTGGGTTGTGTGTCCCCGGCCGGGGCCGACGTGTGTCTGGGCGGGCCGCCCCCGACGGGCCCGCCCGCCTCGGCAGACGCGCGAGGCGGGCGGAGCGGGGTCAGCTGGCGACGGGGGGCCCGCGCCAGACGAAGTCCTCGATCGTGATCCAGTAGTGGCCGCGCTCGTAGGTCGAGCAGTACGCGGTCGGGTACCAGCCGGGCTCGGCCCACGCCGTCGCCTGCGGGATCGGGTCGCAGGTCGGCTCGCGCTGGAGGAGCCAGTCGCGCGTGATCATCGGCTCGTAGAACGTGACCTCGCCGTCGTACGCGCCGTAGATGAACGTCCGCGTGAACGTCTCGGAGGTGGGCGGGAACTCGGGGCCGGTCGGGTCGAGGAGGTGGTTGCCCATCATGGGCTCGACGGCGTCCACGTCCACGTAGCCCGCGGGGTAGTAGGCGGCGTCCGGGAGGTCCTTGGCGCGGGCGTAGTCGTCGCAGTCCGTCAGGACCGGGCACGGGCCGGCGTCGATCGCCATGACCTCCTCCAGGTCCTGGATGTAGAAGTGGACGTCGAAGTGCGGGAGGTCGTAGACGCCCGGCGGGATGTGGCCCATCGGGTTGAAGTTGAGCATGACGTACTGGAACGGCACGCCGGGCTGGTCGGGGAAGTCGAGGATGTACTCGTGCCCGACGACGCACTCGCCGTCCGCCATGTCGGGCTCGATGGTCCCGTCGCCGTCGAGGTCGTAGCAGGCGCGCTGGTCGCTGAACGTCGTCGGGAGGCCGTCGAGGGCCGGCCCGTTCATCTGGACGCCGATCTCGACGGGCTCGCCGCTCGGGAGGACGGTGGCGTAGGCCCGCGCGACGCCGTGGCCGACGGAGACGGGGTGGCCCTTGTACGTGCGGGAGCCGTCGCGGGCGTCGGCCGTCGCGAGGTCGGTGAGGGGGGCGTCGGCGCAGCCCGCCAGCAGGGCGAGGGCGAGGAGGCCGGAACAGAGAGAGCGCATGGGA
>CAXRFJ010000451.1:0-3984 GCA_964229475.1 Rubrivirga sp. | reverse complement strand
GTCACGGCGAAGATGGGCGTCCGGAGCTCGTGGCTCACGTCGCCCAGGAACTCGCGGCGGTAGCTCTCGACCCGCTCCAGCCGTTCGATCTCGCGCTGGAGCGTCCGGCCGGCGCGCCCAACCTGGTGGATGAGCGCGTCGAGCTCGTCGCGGCCCGTGGCGCCCGGCAGCGACGCGAGCGCGTCGAACCGGCGCTTGCGGGCCTCACGGAGCGTCCGCCGCGCGAGCTCGAGCCGCCCGGCGACCTGGCGGGAGACGGCCGCATAGGTCGCCACGCTCGCGACGATCGCCATCAGCAGGCCGGCCCCCAGCCCCGCCCGGATCCCGCCCGGCACGCCGGCCCCGACCGCGGCCACGACGCCGACGGGGAGCGCGACCGTCGCCGCCACGCGGAGCGCGAGGCGGTGGATGCGGGACGGCGTGTACGTCGGCGCGGTCACGGTCGGGGGAGGGTGGACGACAGAGGATAGAGACGGGGCCGGGGCTCCGGTCCCGCGATCGCGCGGCCCGCGGGCTCGCTCCGCCTCGGCGTCGTGGTGGGCGGAGGCTCGATCCCCCCGCTCTCCGGACCTACCCCTCCAACGCCTCCGCCAGCCGGTACCCGACGCCCTTGACGGTCTCGATGTAGTCGCTCCCGATCTTCTCCCGGATCTTCCGCACGTGGACGTCGACCGTCCGGTCCACCACGACCACGTCGGCGCCCCAGACGGCGCTGAGGAGCTCATCGCGCTCGAACACGCGCCCGGGGTGGCTGGCGAGGAAGAACAGGAGCTCGAACTCCTTGCGGGGCAGGCGGAACGTCTCGCCCGTCGCCGGCCGCTCGACGACGTACCGGTCGCGGTCGACCACGAGGTCGTGGACGCGGACCTGCGCCGTCGTCGCTTCCTCCTCGCGTTCGACGCGCCGCAGGAGCGCCTTGACGCGGCTGACGAGCCGCTTCGGCGAGACCGGCTTCGGGAGGTAGTCGTCGGCCCCGGCCTCGAGGCCGGCGATCTCGTCGCGCTCGTCGGTCCGCGCCGTGAGCATGAGGATGGGAGTGAGCCGGAGCGCCGCCCGCTCGCGGATCTGCTCGGTGAGGGCGACGCCGTCCATCCGCGGCATCATGATGTCGACGACGACGAGGTCCGGCTTCTCGGCCTCAGCGAGCGCCAGCCCGGCCACGCCGTCGGTGGCCGTGAGGACCATGAAGCCCTCCGTCTCGAGGGCGTACTGGAGGAGCTCGACGAGGTCCGGCTCGTCGTCGACGACGAGGACCGTGGCGCGGTCGTCGTCGGTCGGGAGCTCGGGCGCGGCGTCGGCCATGGCGGAGCGGGGCGGTGAGCCCGGAAGCTAGGAGCGCTTCCGGGGGCGCGTGTTACGGCAGTGTGTCGCCCTCCGGCGCCGTGCCGGGCTATGCCTCGCGGAGGGCGAGCCGGATGAGCTCCTCGGCCGACTCGACGCCGGGGTGGGCGCGGAGCACCTTGCGGAGCCGCTTCTCGGCCTCGGCGCGGCTGAGCCCGAGCGCCTCGAGCCCCGAGCGGGCGTCGGCGCGGGCCTCGCTGGAGCCGTCGCCGCCGAGCGCGCCGGCCGGGTCGAGCCCGTCCATCCCCGCGAACTTGTCCCTGAGCTCGACGATGAGCCGCTCGGCCGTCCGCTTCCCGATGCCGGGGATCCGCGTGAGCATGGCCGCGTCGCCGGCCACGACGGCGTCGCGGAGCTCGCTGGGGCTCATGGCGCTGAGCGCGGCGAGTGCCAGCTTCGGCCCGACCCCGCTCACGTTCGTGAGCGTCTCGAACGTCGTCCGCTCGGGCTCCGAGGCGAACCCGTAGAGCGTCAGGGCATCGTCGCGGACGACGAACGTGGTGACCAGCTTGGCCGGCTTCCCGACGGCCGGGAGCCGCTCGTACGACGAGGCCGGGATCAGCAGGAGGTACCCGATGCCGCCGGCCTCGATGACGGCTTCGGTCGGCTTCTTGTCGGCGAGCGTGCCAGAAACGTAGGCGTACACGGTGCGGGGCGGGCGAGGCGGGAGGAACCGGTCCAAGCTAGGCCCGCCCGGTGCCACCGACCTGTCACGGGGCGAGGCGGCGTCGGCTCTCGTCCCCCTCGTCGCCCACGTGCGGGGGGCGACCGGCTCCGCGCTACGCGCCCGCGCGGCGGATAAAGTCGAGCAACCGGCGGGCGTCGGCGGCCCGGTAGCTGCCCTGCTCGACGAGCGTGCCGAGCACGCGGGCGGCCTCGGCGTCGCGCTCGCGATAGAGCAGGACGCGGCCCAGCGCGAGCCGGGCTTCCTGCGAAGCCCACGTGTCCGCGGGGGCCTCCTCGGCGACGGCGGCGAGGTCGGCCGCCGCGGCGTCGAGTGCGACGGCGTCGTAGGCCGGGAAGAGGCCGAGCGTCGCGCGCCGCGCGCCGTCGACGGCGGCCAGCGCCGCGGTGAGCCGGTCCGCCTCGGGGACGGCGTCGGGCCCGCGGAGGACGGGGGGCGTCGCCGCCTCGATCTCGCCGAGGGCGGCCACCTGCGCCCGCTCGGGGACGAGGGCCGACGAGAGGGCGAGGGCACCGCCGTAGGCGACGAGGAGGACGGCGGCGGCGGCGGCCCACGTCGAGGCGCGCACCAGCCAGAGGCGGGGCTGGGCGGGCGCGGGCTCGAGGAGAGAGAGAGGGGCCGCCGCCGAGTCGCCGCCCGGAGCCGGGGCGTCGCCGAGGGCGCGCCCGGTCAGCCGCTCGAAGCGTCGGATCGGGTCCTCGGCCTCGGCCTCGATCGCGTCGAGGCGGGCCTCGATCGCGTCGTCGTCCTCGGTCCGCTCGCCAGCGGCGGAGTCGAGGAGCGGGAACCCGAACCGCCGCGCGACGGCGCGCTCGGCGCGGTCGCTGGCCGTGGCCGCGTCGACGAGGGCGGCGAGGCGGCGGGCCTCGCGGTGCGCCTCCGCCCACTCGGGCCGGCCGGCCACCCGGGCGTCGACCTCGGCCCGTTCCGCGGGCGAGAGGGCGGGGTAGTCGTCGAGCAGGAGGGCGATGTCGGTCACGGCGAGGGGGGGCGGGGGCCTAGACCCTCCGGCGGGTCGGATCTAACCTCCGCGTCCCCCTCCACCGAACGTTCGTCGTCCTCCGCGTAGTCCTCGGGGAGCCCACCGAACTGGAGGGCGCGGAGGTCGGGGTCCTCGCGGAGGCGTGCGATCGCCTTCGAGTAGTAGGTCCGGGTGGTGGCCAGCGAGCGGCCCGTCGCGTCGGCGATGTCCTGGTAGCTCCGGCCCTCGAGGAGGCGGAGCCGGACGACCTCCGAGATCGCGGGCGGCAGCCCCTCCACCGCCCGCTCCACGACGCGGCGCACGAGGACGCGGTCGAGGCCGCTCGCCTCGACCGGCGCGACCGGGGCCACGTGGTCCTCCATCTCGACCGTCTCCCGCCGCCGCCGGCGGTACGACAGGAGGACGTTCTTGCAGAGGACGCTCACGAACTGGGGAAACCGCTCGGGGTCGCGGACCGTGGGCATCGACCGGAGGACGCGCCGCGTGGCCCGCTCGATGACGGCGTCGACGTCGCTCACGCCGGAGGTCCGCTCGCGGGCGAACTTGCCGTAGACGTACCACACGACGTAGCAGTAGGCCCAGAGCTGGGCCGTCTCGCGGTCGGCCTCCCGTCCCTCGGCCCGCCAGCGGACGAACGTCTCCCGGGCCGCCTCGAAGTCGTCGACGGCGAACGGGAGGTGGCGGGCCAGGTCCTGGAGCCGGGAGGGGCGGTCGCGAGCCACGGATGGGTAAACGGCAGTCCCGCGCGAAGATAGAGGGGACCCAGAGGACCGGGGAAGAATCCTTGAACCCCGCCCGATGAGGCCTCCAGAGGGCCTCCGCGCGTTGACCGGCGCGGGGGCGACGGCCTAGCTTCGACCCTTCGATTGCGCCCGGTCCGCCCCGAAGGGCCCGCGGACCCCGGCGCGCCGGTCGCGGAGCGGCCGGGCCGGCGCCTCCGCGCCGGTCCCGAGGCCGCCCCTTTTTGTGTCCGCCC
>CAXRFJ010000450.1:0-2510 GCA_964229475.1 Rubrivirga sp. | reverse complement strand
GTCTCTCGACGAGCGAGAACGAGCGCGCGAGTCCCTCCGCCTCGGGCGGGGCGAGGCCGCGGAGGGCCTTCCGGATCGCGGCCGGGTCGGGCTGGCGGACCCGGGCGAGCGTGACGTGAGGCAGGAGCTCGTGGTCGGCCGGCGGCGCCCCGGCCCGGGCCAGCGCGGCGCCGAGGCGGGCGGCGAGGGCGCGCAGCTCGGGCGACTCGTGGACGCGGACGGCCAGCGCCCGCGGCCGACGCGCCGACGGCAGGCGGATCAGGTCGCCCGTCGCGACGGGCACGGCGCGCGCGCGGATCGCCGCCACGCCGTCCGTGAGGGCATCGGCGAGGCCGTCCGGCGTCTCGCCCAGGAACCGGAGCGTCAGGTGCAGCCGCTCCGCCGGCACCCACCGGGCGCCCGGCACGTCGGTACGCCACCCGGCCAGGGGCTGGCGGACGGCGTCGGGCAGGTCGAGCGAGAGGAAGAGGCGCATGCGGGAGGCGGCCGGGCCGGCGTGGCTCAGGCGAGGCCCGAGCCGAACCGGCGGAGGAGGGCGAGGAAGAACGGGACGCCGCAGATGGCGGTCAGCACTCCCACCGGCACTTCCTGGCCGGGGAGGACCGTCCGCGCGACGAGGTCGGCGAGGAGGAGGAACAGGGCGCCGCCGGCGAACGCCAGCGGGACGAGCCGGCCGTGCGTCGCGCCGGCCACGAGGCGGACGGCGTGGGGCACGATCAGCCCGACGAACCCGATGACGCCGGCCGACGCCACGAGCACGCCGGTCGCGACGGCGGCGATGGCGATGAGCCCGCGCTTCAGGGCCTCGACCGGGACGCCCAGCGCGGCGGCCGGTTCTTCGCCGGTCGTCAGGAGGTCGAGGGGGCGGGCGAGCGCCCACAGCGCGCCGCGCGAGGCCAGCGCCCCGGCGCCCGGGCCGGCGACCGTCTCCCACCGCGCGCGCGACAGCGACCCCAGCAGCCAGAACAGGACGGCGCGGAGCTTGTCGGGCTCGGGCGAGGCGTAGGTCACGAAGGCCGTCACCGACCCGAGCAGGGCCGACATCGCGACGCCCGCGAGGAGGAGGCGGGTCGTCGAGAGCGTCGGGCCGCGGCGGGCGGCGGCGAAGACGGCGGCGACGGCCAGCCACGCCCCGGCGACGGCCGCGACCGGCATCGAGACGGTCCGCGACACGACGGCGGGCACGAACCCGAGGTAGAACAGCGCCGCCCCCGCGCTCGCGCCCGACGACGCGCCCAGGATGTAGGGCTCGGCGAGCGGGTTGCGCACGAGCGCCTGCATCGCCACGCCGATGACGGCCAGCCCGCCGCCGACGGCGAGCGCCAGGGCCACGCGCGGCACGCGGAGCTGCCACACGATGAGCCGGTCCACCTCGGTCCCGCCCCCGAGGAGGGCGGCCCACACGCGGCCGGGGCCGAGGTCGGCGCTGCCCCACGCGAGGCTGGCGGCGACGGCCAGCGCGGTCGCGACGGCCAGCGCGAGCCCGAGCCGGGCCGGTCGGCCGCCGAGGCGGGACGGCTCGCCCTCGGGCATCAGGCCGCGCCCGCGGCGAACGCCTCGGGGTGGAGCAGCCGCGCCAGCCGTTCGAGCCCCTCGACGAGGCGCGGGCCCGCCCGGCTCACGAGGTCGGGGTCGAGCCCGTAGACGCGGTCGTTCTGGACGGCCGGCAGCGAGAAGAACGTCGGGTGGCGCTCCAGCAGGCGCGCGGGGTCGTACGCCGGGCCCGCGAGGACGACGATCACCTCGGGCGCCATCTCCAGCACGGCCTCGTCGCTGGGCTGCGAGGCCTCGCCCGGGTAGACGTCGGTCAGGTTCTGGCCCCCCGCGAGGCGGACGAGCTCGCTGGCGTACGAGTCGCGGCCGAAGGCGTACAGCGTCTCGTCGCCGACGAGGAGCAGCACGCGCGGCGCGGTAAAGGGCTGGACTGCGTCCTGGACCGCCGAGACGCGGCGCTCGAAGGCGTCGGCGGCCGGGGCCCCGCCGGTGCTCGCGAGGAGGGTGTCGAGCGTCCGCAGCGCGCGCGGGACGTCGGCGACCTCGTCGAAGCGGAAGAGGTACGTCGGGACGCCGAGCGCGCTGAGCCCGTCGGCGGCCTCGGCCGCGTTGACGTCGGTCGAGCCGATGGCGAGGCCGGGCCGGAGCGCGACGACAGTCTCCGTGTCGAGCGGGAGCGACTGGAAGCGAGGCAGTCCCGCGACGCCGGGGGGGAAGCTGTCGCTCATGGAGACGCCCGCCAGCCGGTCGACGCCGGCCGCCGCGGCGACGAGCTCCGTGCTGGTGGGCGCGAGCGGCAGGACCGCGTCGGGCGTGCCGGAGAGCGCGACCGTGCGCCCGAGGTCGTCGCGGACCTCGGAGGGTGCGTCGGGGGCGCAGGCGGCGAGCGTGAGCAGGCCGGCGAGAAGGGCGAAAACGGGGCGGCGCATGGCGGGGGAGGGGCGACGGCTAAGTTAGCCGGCCATGACCGCCCACGTCCTCGTCAACCCCGCCGCGCGCGGCGGCCGCAACCAGGC
>CAXRFJ010000449.1:0-3749 GCA_964229475.1 Rubrivirga sp. | reverse complement strand
CGCGCCATGGCGCGCGGCGGTCATTCGACTAGTGCGTCAGTACTAGTGGCCGGCTAGTCCCGCCGGAACCGCATCCGGTCGCGCGGGCGGACCCGGCCCCACGGCGCGCCGCCCACGGACACGTCGCACCAGCCGGCGCCCGGCTCGGGCTCCCCGACCTCGACCGCCTCGGGCGTCTCGCCGAGGTGGCGGGCCACGGCGTCGGCCTCGGAGCGGGCGCGGACGAAGCGGGTGGGCTGGTCGTGGGGCTCGACTTCGAACTGGGGCATGGCGCAAGGTAGAGGCGGGCCGCGAGGGGCCGGGGCCGGAAACGCTTCCGAGGCCGGGCCGTATCTAGGGGCAGCCCGGAATGAGGTGCCGGCGCGACCCGGTGCCCCGTAGACGGTACGATCTGCCCCTAGCCCCACCATGCCCTCCCCGACCGACACCCCGACGCCCGACACCACCCACGGCGACGGCGCCACCCGCGCCGTCGACGCGGTCGCCACCGAGCCCGCCGCCCAGCAGACCGGCGCCGACACCGCCGAGGCGGCCGGCCTTAGCCTCAGGGGCGCCCCGGACCACGTCGAGGACGACTTCCTCCCGATCAACGGGACCGACTACGTCGAGTTCTACGTCGGCAACGCCAAGCAGGCCGCCCACTTCTACGCCTCGGCCTTCGGGTTCGAGATCGTCGCCTACCGCGGGCCCGAGACCGGCCACCGCGAGGCCGCGAGCTACCTCCTGACGCAGGGCAAGATCCGGTTCCTGTTCACGACCTCCATCGGGTCCGACACCGACATCGCCCGGCACGTCGCCAAGCACGGCGACGGCGTCAAGGACATCGCCCTCTGGGTCGACGACGCGCGCGCCGCGTTCGAGGCCGTCAAGGAGCGCGGCGCGACGCTCGTCCGCGAGCCCGAGACCCTCGAGGACGAGCACGGGCACGTCGTCGTGGCCGCCATGGGGACCTACGGCGACACGATCCACTCGTTCGTCGAGCGCTCGGCCTACGACGGCGTGTTCATGCCCGGGTTCGAGGCCTACGACAACCCGTACTGGAAGCCGGAGGGCGTCGGGTTGAAGTACGTCGACCACTGCGTCGGCAACGTCCACCTCGGCGACATGGACAAGTACGTCCAGTACTACTCGGACGTGATGGGCTTCCGGAACCTCCTCTCGTTCTCGGACAAGGACATCTCGACCGAGTACTCGTCGCTCATGTCGAAGGTGATGTCGAACGGGAACGAGCGGATCAAATTCCCGATCAACGAGCCCGCCCAGGGCAAGAAGAAGAGCCAGATCGACGAGTACCTCGAGTTCTACGACGGCGCCGGCGTCCAGCACGTGGCCCTCGCCACCGACGACATCCTCGGCACGGTGACGAAGCTCCGGGACCGCGGCGTCGAGTTCCTGACCGTCCCGACGACCTACTACGACGCGCTCCAGGGCCGCGTCGGGACCATCGACGAGCCGGTCGACCAGCTCGCCGAGCTCGGCATCCTCGTCGACCGCGACCCGGACGGGTACCTCCTGCAGATCTTTACCAAGCCCGTCGAGGACCGCCCGACCGTTTTCTACGAGATCATCCAGCGCAAGGGCGCCCGGACGTTCGGCGAGGGCAACTTCAAGGCGCTCTTCGAGGCCATCGAGCGCGAACAGGAGCGGCGAGGGAATCTCTGAGTTCGGAGTTCAGGGTTCGCAGTTCGGAGTTCTTCGACCCGGACTGCGAGCCCCGACCAAGCACGGCGCCCCGGTGCCACGAACTCTGAACCCTGAACTCTGAACCCCGACCTCATGTCCTACTACGTCCGCCTCGGCGACGTCCCGCCCAAGCGCCACACCCAGTTCCGCCGGCCCGACGGGGCCCTGTACACCGAGGAGGTCCTCGGCGAGGAGGGCTTCTCGGGGACCGCGTCCATCGCCTACCACCTCCACCCGCCGACGCTGGTCGACAGCGTGGGTGAGCCGGAAGTGTTCGGGCCGGAGTACGTCGACGAGGCGTTCCTCCGGCACCGCCACTTCGAGGGCCCGAAGGTCGAGCCCGGCGGCGACTGGTGGAGCGGCCGCCGCTACATCATGGGCAACGCCGACGTCGACCTCGCGCTCTGCGCGCCGACGGAGCCGATGCCCGACGACACGTTCTACAAGAACGCGACGCACGACGAGCTGATCTACGTCCACGACGGCGAGGGCCGGCTGGAGTCGGTCCTCGGGACCGTCGAGTTTCGGCAGGGCGACTACGTCCACGTCCCACGGACCCTCACGCACCGGTGGGTCTTCGAGGACGACGCGCAGCCGCGCCTGCTCGTCATCGAGGCGCCGACCGAGTTCCGCCCGCCCAAGCGGTATCGGAACGACATGGGCCAGCTCCTGGAGCACAGCCCGTACTGCGAGCGCGACTTCCGGCCGCCGACGGACCTCCAGCCGATCGACCAGGAAGGCCGCTTCACCGTCAAGATCAAGAAGCACGGGCGGCTCTTCCCCTTTGTCTACCGCTACCACCCGTTCGACGTGGTCGGCTGGGACGGGCACCTGTACCCGTACGCGTTCTCGATCCACGACTTCGAGCCGATCACGGGGCGGATCCACCAGCCGCCGCCGGTCCACCAGACGTTCGAGGCCCGCGGGTTCGTCGTGTGCTCGTTCGTCCCGCGCCTGTTCGACTACCACCCGGACGCGATCCCGGCGCCGTACAACCACTCGAACATCGACTCCGACGAGGTCCTGTACTACGCCGAGGGCGACTTCATGTCGCGCAAGGGGATCGGGCGGGGCAGCTTCACGCTCCACCCCGGCGGCATCCCGCACGGGCCGCACCCGGGCACGACCGAGGCGAGCATCGGCGCGAAGGAGACGCACGAGCTGGCCGTCATGGTCGACACGTTCGCCCCGCTCAAGCTGACGCAGACGGCGCTCGACATCGAGCAGGCCGACTACATCCTGTCGTGGCAGCCCGAGAAGCACGGCCACCCGCTCCCGGACGCTGCGCCCATCCCGCCGGGCGCCGACCTCGGCGGCGACGGGCAGGTCGGGACGGGGCCGCCCATCGACGCCGCCCGCGGCTGATCGGCCCTGCCCGCCTCGGCGGGTCTGTCCACGGAGTCTTGGCGCTCTCTTCGGCGCCTCGTCGGCCACGGGCCGGCGGGGCGCCGCTTTGTTGAGGGGAGACCTCTCCCCTCTGCCTGTGACGCGCCGTCTCCCCCTCGCCGCCGCCCTGCTCCTGCTCCTCCCCGCCTCGGTCGGCGCGCAGGACCGCCCGCCCGAGGAGACCGAGGAGGACGCCGGCCCCACCGAGGCGGAGGAGGAGCGGCTCTACGACGCGCTCGTCCGCGACTTCCAGACCGACGCGCTCCGCGTGACGGCGCTCGTGCAGGTGATCCCCCGCG
Source organism: Rubrivirga sp. (assembly GCA_964229475.1). Lineage (GTDB taxonomy): Bacteria > Bacteroidota > Rhodothermia > Rhodothermales > Rubricoccaceae > Rubrivirga. Next base: position 381 of record CAXRFJ010000449.1, on the reverse strand, counting down.
TGGTGCTCGAAGACGAGGACCAGGGCGTCCCGACCGGCTGGACCGTCCCGCGCGCGTGGCTCGGCGTCGGCGGGCGACTCGACGGCGGCGTCGGGTACCTCGTCCGCGCGAACCTCGCCAGCAGCCCCGGCCTGCTCGACGCGTTCGTGAGCTACGGGACCGACGACGTCCGCGCGATCGTCGGGCAGCAGCTGACGCCGTTCTCGTTCGAGTTCCTGACGGCCGCCGCCGCGACCGACTTCGTGCGCCGCGCCCGGATCGTGCGGCTCCTCTCGCCGGGCCGGCAGGTGGGCGCGAGCGTGACGGCCACGCCGGGCGACGGCGCGCTCCGCCTCCGCGGCGGCGGGTGCAACTCGTCCGCCCCGGGGGCCGACCTTGGCG
>CAXRFJ010000448.1:0-2593 GCA_964229475.1 Rubrivirga sp. | reverse complement strand
CAGGGGCGCCGAGGCGGGGCCGGCCGGCCTCGAGGCGGCGGATCGGCCGCGGCGGGCTCAGCATCGGCGGCGCCTGGCGGCCGTACCGGGCGGCGAAGTCGCGGTCGCTCATGAACGCGTAGCGGACGAAGTCCACCCAGCCGACGAGGACGGGGAGGAACGTCCAGCTCAGGAGGAGCATCGCCGCGCCGAGCTTCCACTCGCCGAGGTAGAACCGGTGCGCGCCGACCCCGCCGAGCGTGAGCGCGAGGAGCGTCGCGCCGCCCTTGCTCTTCTCGCCCGCCGGGCGCTGGCGGCCCGCGCGGAACGGCTCCATCGGCTGGCCGACGCCGCAGTGCGGGCAGACCTCGGCGCGGAGGTCGAGCTCGGCGCCGCAGGCGTAGCAGAACTTGGTCGTGACGGCGGCGGGGACGCTCGGCTCCACCGGCGCCGGCAGCGTCTCGGCCGGCGGCGCGGGCGCGGCGGGCCGCTTGAGGAGCTGGCGGACCTTCTGCTTGCGGCGGCGGCGCGTCCGCTTGCGGCGCTTCCGGTCGGGGTCCGGCCCGAACGCCTGCTCTTCGAGTTCCTCCGCCGTCAGGTCGTCCAGGCCGTCGTCGGCGTCGGGGTCGAAGTCGGTCACGGCGGGGGGCGGGGCAGGCAGCATCCGCCCTGTTCGGGCCGGGGGCGTCAGAGTTGCGCCGGGCTACGGGAGCGTCAGCGAGCCCTGGAAGGCCGGGCGCGAGGCGCCGGTCACGGCCGGCAGCCCGGTGCGGACGCCGTTGGCCCACTCGTGGGCGAGGAGCGCGAACAGGACGGCCTCCTTGGCGTCCGGGTCGAGCCCGTAGGCCGCCGTGGTCTCGACGGGGATCGGCGCGAGCTCGTCGGCCAGCATCTGGAGCAGCGTCGGGTTGTGGACGCCGCCGCCGGAGGCGATCACGCGGTCCGGCACCGGCTCGACCCACTGGCGGACGGCCGCGGCGATGGACCGGGCCGTCACGGCGGCGGCGGTCGCCAGCAGGTCGGCCGGCTCCGACGGGCCGCGGCCGACGAGCCAGTCCACGAACGGCGCGCCGAAGTCCTCGCGGCCGGTCGACTTGGGCGGCGCGGCCCGGAAGAACGGGGCGTCGAGGACGTCGGCCACCAGGAGGTCGTCGACGGTGCCGCGGGCGGCGAGCGCGCCGGCCTCGTCGTAGGGCTGGCCCGTCAGGCGGAGCGCGAGCGCGTCGAGGACCATGTTGGCCGGGCCCGTGTCGAACGCGGCGCGCGGCGGGCCGCCGGGCGGGAGCACCGTGAGGTTGGCGATGCCGCCGAGGTTGAGGAGCACGCGCGTCTCGTCGGGCGCCGCGAAGAGCGCGCCGTCGAGGTAGGGCGCGAGCGGGGCCGCCTGGCCGCCGAGCGCGAGGTCGCCCGACCGGAAGTCGGCGACGACGGGCGCGCCGAGGCGGGCGGCGAGGACGGCCGGACAGCCGATCTGGAGCGTCGAGCGGGTCGGGACGCCCGCGACCTCCTCGGCCTCGGGCACGTGCTGGACCGTCTGCCCGTGGCTCCCGACGAGGTCGAGGTCCCCCGCGGAGAGCCCGGCCGCGGCGAGCGCCTGCCCGACGGCCTCCGCGAACCGCTCGCCGAGGCGGGCGTGGAGCTGGCTGACGAGGCGGACGTTCGAGGTCGTGGCCTCGACGCACGCCGCCAGCGCGTCGCGGAGCTCCGGGTCGTACGGCTCGCTGACGAACCCGAGCGTCTCGATCGCGACGCCGGCGCCCGTCCCCTCGACGCGGACGACGACGGCGTCGACGCCGTCGAGCGACGTCCCGCTCATGAGACCGGCCACGACGCGCGGGCCCGGTCGGGAGAGCCAGTCGAGGGGTCCGCTCATGCGCCGCGCTGGCGGAGCTCGGCCGCGCGCTCGAGGAGCGCCTCGGCCTGGTCGGGCTGGCGGGCGGCCAGCTTCTCGTAGACGAGCGCGGCCTCGACGTACTGGTGCTGCGCGGCGTAGATCTTGGCCAGCGTCTCGGACACCATGTCGTCGACCTCCCCGTGGTCGAGCTCGACCTCGGGGCCGGCGTACTCGGGGTCGGGCCGGATGCGCGGGGCGTCCTCGAGCTGGGAGATCAGCGCGTCGAGCTCGTCGGCCACGGTGGGGCCGGCGGGCGCCTCCGGCTCGGCCGCGCCGAACTCGTCCACGACCGCGTCGACGTCGGCGAACGGGTCGTCGGCCTCGGGCTCCGGCTCGGGGTCCTCGGGCGCGACGACGTCGGGCTCGGCGTAGGTGCCGGGCGGCGGCGTCGGCACGTCGGCCTCCGAGAGGACGTCCCAGCCGTCGCCGTCGCCGGCGCCGAGGTCGTCGGTCGCGAAGGCGTCGGCGGCGGGCTCGGGCTCCGCCTCGCCCTCCGGCGGGAGCACCGGGGCGAGGCCCGTGTCGTCGCCGCCCCAGTCGGCCCCGGTCGGGGCGAGGGGGGGCGCGTCGCCGGGCGGGGGCTCGGCCCGCGCGCCGGCCTCGGCGTCGGCGGCCGGCTCGTCCGCGGGCGGGCCCGGGGCCGCCGGCGCGGACGTGTCGCCGAAGAAGAGGTCCGAGGCGTCGAGCGCGCGCGGCTGGCCGTAGCCGCCGTACGGGCCG
>CAXRFJ010000447.1:0-2348 GCA_964229475.1 Rubrivirga sp. | reverse complement strand
CTGGCCGCCCGTGCCGACGATTGGGTGGCGGCCGGTCTGATGAGCCCGCGCGGCCGGCAGGGGATGCTCCGCGCGGTCGAGGCGGGAGAGATCCGAGTCCTGCAAGACGCCCTGTTGTTCATCGACGCCGCCGTCTGGACCGGCGTCGAGCTCCCGTCGCGCGACGGCGGAGAGCCGCTCGGCCGCGCCGAGGTCGACCGGCTCCTGATGGATGCGACCGACCTGCTCCGCCGTCGCGGCGTGCTCGACGTTCAGGTGTCCGACGTCGCGCTCGACGCGCGCGACGGGGCGTGGCTCGGCCCCGGTGCCTCGTCTCCGGGCGCGAGGCCGGGGCGGTCCAGCGTCCTCTCGGCCCGGGTCGATGGCGAGGCGTTCCGGCAGCGGGCCTATGCCTGGAACCGGTGGGAGGCGGCGGCGGACCTGATCAACCAGGTGCTCCGGGAGCGGGGGCGCCGCGAGCGCCTGTTCGGGTTCATCGTCCCGAGGCCGTCCACGACGAGTGGCCGGCTGGTCCTCCTGGTGCTCACGCCCGAGCAACTCCTGGCCGTTCAGGGCCACGGCCGCGGCGACGAGGTCTCGCCGTTCTCCATGGGCCTCCTGGAGATGGCGCAGCGGTTCGAGAAGGGGACGCCGTGCTACCCGATCGCGTGGCGCTACGTGATGGGGCAGTTCGACATCGACGGGCCCGAGCTCCGCGGCCCGGAGCTCCAGGACGACGAGGCGGCGCTCACCCACGACGCCATCGGGCAGACGGTCGACCGGCTCGACGCCGTCGGCCTCCTCGACGCGCTGACGCCTGAGCAGCGGGCGGCGTACCGAGACGCGCTCCAGAGCCGGTACCTCCGATCGGCCGAGCCCCTGATCGAGGGGCTCCCGGGGCTCGTCTACCGCTTCGATTGGGAGCGGGCGTACGGGGACCGGCCGTACGCGGAGCTCCTCGACGACTTCGCGGCTCTCTCCCGTGGCGGCTTCGACCCGACCGACGTCGTCGACACGTTCTCGAACGAGGCCGACTCGGTCGACGTGGCGTTCACGGAGCGAGGCGTCCGGTACGAGGGGACGTTCGCCGTGCGGGACGAGTGGCTGGACAGCGGGATCCTCGATCTCGTCGCGGCGGCGACCGCCGGCCGAGAGGCCCGGTTCTACCAACTCGGCCGCTTCACCGACGACGGGGTCGCCTACCTCACGCCCGCGCAGGCCGCCGTCCTCCGGGACCTCGGCCTGCTGACGGCGGCGGGCGGACCTGTCGGGGGCGGGGAGTGACCGAGGCCGGCGGACCCGTCCTGAGGCACTAGGGCGGGAGGGGAGAGGCTCCCGGTGCAGGCGTTACGCACGGGCAATGTGACCGGCGCGCGAAGGCGGTAGCCTCGGGCTCCCTCCCCCGCCCGCACCCGATGCGCCTCGCTACGACTCTCCGCCTGCCGCTCGCGGCCCTCGCCCTCCTCCTTACGCTCTCGGCCTGCGACACGAACGCGCCCGTTGCACCGCCGCCGGCCGCTGCCGAGGAGGACCCCGAGTACGCCGCGCTCCTCGCCGACCTGGGCGGCCTCGACGGCCTCTCGGACTTTCTCGCGTCGGCCTCGAACGCCGAGGTCGAGGCGGCCGTCGCCCGGCACGGCATCGCGTTCGAGGTGATCGACCTCGGCCAGGAGGCCGTGCTCCGGCGCGACATCACGGCGTGCGTCCAATACTACCCGAGCAGCGACCGCGTGAAGTGGTTCCGGCTGGTCGGCGCGGGCGGCCCCGAGGACCACTACATCGACTCCCGCGGGCGCCCGGCGAACGCGTTCAAGAGCCTCGGCCCGATCGTCACGGCGTCGCGCCACTCGTCGTGCCAGACGACGGTCGGCAACTGGGGCTCGCCATCGTCGACGTACGACGGGGGCCACCTCGTCGGGAGCCAGCTCGGCGGCTGGGGCGGCCGGGCGAACCTCGTCCCGCAGCACTACAACTTCAACCGCGGCAACTGGGTCAAGATCGAGAACGCGCTCGCCAAGTGCGGCCGCCTCGGCAGCGGCGCCGTCGAGTTCCACGTCGACGTCGACTACCCGAACTCGACCACGCTCACGCCGAGCCAGTTCCACGCCGACGTCAAGATCGCCGGCGTCTGGAAGGGGGCCGACTTTACCAACACGACCTACGGCGGCTCGTCGGGGACGTCGCAGGCCAACAGCATGGTGTCGTGGCTCCAGGGCAAGGGCTGCTACTAGCGGCCGGGCCCGTCGCACGATCCGGGCGCGGGGCGCTGCGCATGGCGCCCCCGCGCCCGGGCCGTACGTTGCGGGCCGAACCCGCCGCGCCGCCATGATCCGCTCCTCGCTGCTTCTCGCCGTCGCCGCGCTGGCGCT
>CAXRFJ010000446.1:0-3054 GCA_964229475.1 Rubrivirga sp. | reverse complement strand
CCGGAGGAGGTGCTGGCCGGCGCGGTCAGCGCGACCGCGGTCGCCGTCGACGCCGAGGCGCGGAGGCTGTACTGGGCGGGCACGGACGCCATCGAGTGGGCGGCCCTCGACGGGTCTGGGCGGGAGGTCGTCGTGGCCGGGGCCGAGAACGTGGAGGCGCTCGCGCTCGACCCGGCCGGGCAGCGGGTCTACTGGGCCGCGAACGACCCGACGAACGGCTCCGCGCCCGGCACCGTGTCGAGCGCGGCCCTCGCGAGCGGCGACGGCGAGGTGCTCGTCTCGGGCCTCCCCGAGATCCACGGTCTCGCGGTCGACGGCGTCCGCGGGGCGCTCTACTGGTCGCTCGCCGACCGGACGATCCACCGGGCCGCCCTCGACGGGGCCGGCGACGAGACGATCGCGACGGGCCGGGAGGCGTTCGCGCTGGCCGTCGCCGCCGGCCTCGGCGACACGGCCGCCGAGGCGGACGCTCCCGTCTCGGCGCTCGCGCTCGCCGCCTTCCCGAACCCGGCCGCCCGCGCGCTGACGGTGGCGTTCGACCTCGGCGCGTCGGGGGCGGTCCGCGTCGAGGTCGTCGACGTGCTCGGCCGGCGGGTCGCGGTCGTCCACGACGGCCCGCTGGCGTCGGGTCCGCAGCGGCTGGTGCTCGACGTCGGCGGGCTGGCGAGCGGGGCGTACGTCGTGCGGGCCGTGGCGGACGGCGCGGTCGGGCACGTGCCGGTGACGGTCGTGCGGTAGCCGGCGCGTAAAGCGGGGCGGCCGGAGGGGCGATACCCGGGACGTCCCCCCGCCCCGTGGTCACCTCTCTCGTCCGTCTCCAATTGCTCGCGTTCTGGCGCGCGCCGTACCTCGGCGGGCGGATCGCGCTCGCCCTCGCGAAGGGCGCGGGCGTGGCGTACGCCGTCGGCTCGGCGGCCATCCTCGGGTTCGTGCTGCCGGACCTGCTGGGCGTCGTCGCGCCGCCCCTCTCGGCGCTGGCGACCGTCGACGCGGCGGCGCTCCCCGCGCTGGCCGTCCTCCTCGTCGGCCGGCAGGTGTTCCAGGACGTCCCCACGCGGGGCGCGACGGCGTTCCTGACGCTGCCCATCTCGCGGCGGCGCGTGGCGGCGGGCGTCCTGCTCCGGTCGGCGACGTCGCCGTTCGGAGTCGTCCCGCTCGCCTTCGCCGTCCCGTTCGCGGCGCGGACGGTCCGGGCGGAGGCCGGCGTCCCGGGGGCGTGGTCGTTCGCGCTCGCGGTGCTGGCGCTCGTCGTCGTCTCCCATGCCCTGCTCATCGTGTGGAAGACGCGGCTCGGTGCGGAGCCGGGACGGACGATCGGGCTCGTGCTCGGCGTGCTCGGCCTCGTGGCGGCGCTGGAGGCGGCGACGGGCGGGCTGATGGCTCACGTCCGTGCGGGTGGGCTCGGGCTCGTCGTGCTCGGCGCGCTCGCGGTGGCGACGCTCCTCCTGGCGTACCGCGCGCTCGTCGCGGCGCTCTACCTCGACGCGGCGGGCACTCGCCGCGCCGCGCGCGTCCGGCCCGCCGGCGGCCTGGACCGGGGCGGCGTCCGCGCGTTCCTCGACCTCGACCGGCGCCTCGTGACGCGGGCGACGTTCCCGCGGAGCGTGCTCGCGAACGCGGCCGTCGTGAGCGTCGTCCTGACCGTCGGCGCGCTGCTCGCGGGGCGGTACGAGGCGGGCGCGTTCGTGCCGGTCGAGCTCGTGCTCCTCGTCTCGACCGGCCCCGTCGCCGGCTCGTTCGGGCAGTACGCCGTCTCGTTCGCGAGCGGGTCCTACGACCGGCTCCTCACGCTGCCCGGCGGCGTCGAGGCGTTCGTCCGCGCGAAGTGGGCCGGCGTGGTCGCGGCGACGGTCGCGCTCGGCGTGGTGCAGGCCGGGATCGTGCTCGCCCTCGCGCCGCGGTGGCTCGACCTCGTCGGCGTCTCGGTCGTGTTCAGCCTGGGCGTGCTCGCGCCGGCCGCGCTGTGGGGCGCCACGCTCGGGCCGAAGCCGCTCGACGTGTCGGAGCGGCTCCTCTTCGTCAACACCCAGTCGTTCGGGGCGCAGCTCCTCGTCGGGTCGACGGCGGCGCTCGCGGGCAGCGTGCTCGCGTGGGCCGGCCCCGGCCGGGGCCCGCTCGCCGCCGCGGCGCTGGGGCTCCTCGGCGTGGTCCTGACGCCGCTCTGGCTCCGGGCGCTGGTCCGGCGCGTCCACCGCCGCCGGCACGCCGTCGCGGCCCGCTTCCGCTCCGCCCTCTAGCCATGCCCGGCGTCCCGCTCACCGCCCGCGACCTCTCGAAGCGCTACGGCTCGGCCGAGGCGCTCCGCCTCGACGCGCTCACGGTCGAGGCCGGCGAGCGCGTCGCCCTCGTCGGCAACAACGGGGCGGGGAAGACGACCCTCCTCCGCCTCGCCCTCGACCTCATCGAGCCGACGACCGGCGCCGTGGCCCTCGACGGCGTCCGCGTCGGCGGGCCGGACCTGGGGTGGAAGCGCCGCGTCGGCGCGTACCTCGACGCCGGGTTCCTCGTGGACTACCTCCGGCCGCAGGAGTACTTCCGGCTCGTCGGCGGGGCCTACGGGATGAGCGCGGAGGCCATCGACGCGCGCGTCGAGCGGTTCCGGCCGTTCCTCGGCACCGCGATCGAGGGCGGCCGGCTCATCCGCGACCTCTCGCTGGGGAACGCCGGGAAGGTGGGGATCGTGGGCGCGCTGCGGCCCGGGGCCGGGCTCGTGATCCTCGACGAGCCGTTCGCCAACCTCGACCCCGGCGCGCGGATCGCGCTCGAGCGGCTGCTCCGCGACGCGACCGACGGCGCGACGGTCTTGGTGTCGAGCCACGACCTCGACCACGTCGTCGGCGTGTGCACGCGGGTCCTCGTGCTGGCCGACGGCCGGCTCGTGCGCGACACGCCCGCGACGCCCGACACGCACGCCGAGCTCCGGGCCTTTTTCGCGGCCGGCGGGACGGCGGTCGCCGCCTGACCCGGCCGGCCTCGGTCAGCCGGCGGCGCCCGCAGGCGTGCCGAGGCGGGCGGCCTCGACGCCCACGAGCGCGAGGGGCGCGGCCTTGCCCC
>CAXRFJ010000445.1:0-4212 GCA_964229475.1 Rubrivirga sp. | reverse complement strand
CCGACCGTGATCTACCGAAGCGCCCCCCTCTACGCCCCCGCCGCCGACCGCTACGACGCGATGGACTACGTCCGCTGCGGGCGGTCCGGCCTGAAGCTGCCCGCCGTCTCGCTCGGCCTGTGGCACAACTTCGGCTCCGTCGACACCTACGAGAACGCCCGCCGGATGGCGCTCCGGGCCTTCGACCTCGGCATCACCCACTTCGACCTCGCCAACAACTACGGGCCGGAGCCCGGCTCGGCGGAGGTCACCTTCGGGCGGATCCTCGCCGACGACCTCGGGCCCTACCGCGACGAGCTCGTCATCTCGACGAAGGCCGGCTACGGGATGTGGCCGGGCCCCTACGGCGAGTGGGGCGCGCGGAAGACGCTCCTCGCCAGCCTCGACCAGAGCCTCGACCGGATGGGGCTCGAGTACGTCGACATCTTCTACAGCCACCGCTACGACCCCGACACGCCGCTCGAGGAGACGATGGGCGCGCTCGCCCACGCCGTCCACACCGGCAAGGCGCTCTACGCGGGCGTCTCGAACTACCCGCCGGAGGCCGCGCGCGAGGCCATCGAGCTGCTCGACGAGATGGGCGCCCCGCTCCTCATCCACCAGCCGAAGTACTCGATGCTCGTCCGCGACCCCGAGGACGGGCTGTTCGACGTGCTGGCGGACGCGGGGGTCGGGGCCATCGTGTACTCGCCGCTCGCGCAGGGCCTCCTCACCGACAAGTACCTCGACGGCATCCCCGAGGACTCGCGGGCGGCCAAGGCCACCGGCTTCCTCAAGGAAGACCAGGTGACCGGCGACGTGATCGAGACGGTCCGCCGCCTCCGCGAGATCGCCCGCGACCGCGGCCAGTCGATGGCCCAGCTCGCCCTCGCGTGGACGCGCCGCCGGCCCGAGGTCACCTCCACGCTCATCGGCGCCAGCCGCGTCGGGCAGATCGAGGAGGCCGTCGCCATGCTCGGCCAGCCGCCGCTCGACGACGACGAGATCGCGGTCCTCGACGACATCCTCGGCTAGCGCCGTGCGCACCCTCGCGCTCCTGCTCGCCGCCCTCGCCGCCGGCTGCGCCGAGGCCCCGCAACCGGCCCCCGACGCCCCGGCCCCGCCCGCCCCGGCCGAGACGGCCGCCGACTCGCTCGGCCGGTCGCTCGACGGCGCCGAGGCGGGCCAGCTCGTCTACGTCCCGGCCTACTCCCACGTGTTCTCGGGCGACGGCGAGCGCGACCTGCTCCTCACCGCCACGCTGAGCGTCCGCAACGCGGACCCCGCGCGGCCGATCCGGCTGGCGGGCGTCCGCTACGTCGGCTCCGCGGGCCAGACGATCCGCTCGTACGTCGACGCGCCCCAGACGCTCGGGCCCCTCGCGACGGCGTCGTTCGTCGTGGCCGAGAGCGACCGCGCGGGCGGCGTCGGCGCCAGCTTCCTGGTGGAGTGGACCGCCGACGGCGCCCCGGTCCCGCCTGTGGTCCAGGCCGTCATGATCAGCACGGCCGGGCAGCAGGGGATCTCGTTCGTGACCGAGGGCCGTGTGATCGCCGAGGCCGGTCAGCCGTAGAGCGCGACGAGGGCGGCGCCCATCGTGACGAGGCTCGCCCCGCCGAGCCGCCAGCGGCGCGCGCCGCGCTCGCCCAGCCACACGATCCCCGCGATCACCCCGAGCACGATGCTCACCGACGCGAGCGCGATCACGTAGCCCGCCGGCGCGATCTCGAGCGCGGACTGGAGGCCGACCTGCTGGACAGCGTAGAACGCCCCGGCCCCCGCTGCCCACCGGCCCCACGCCGTCGGGGCCCCGCCCCCGCCGGCCCGGAGCTCGGCCGGCAGGACGCGCGCCACGGCGGCCAGGACCACCGCCGAGCCGAGCGCGAGGACCACGGCCCACGGCATCGGCCCGGCCGCCGCGATGCCGACCTTGTGGACGACGGACGTCACGCTCCACGCGAGGACCGAGAGGCCCGCCCACCGCCCGGCGGCCTCGGGCGACGGCGACGGACGGCCCGCGGAACCGGGCTTCTAGGTTGGCGCGTCAGACCACCGAGGCCGGCGGAGGCGTTCCCCCGCGGCCTCGGCGGCCGGCCCTGTAGGTGACCGCCCGATTCTCGGCCGCCGCCTTGCGTGTCTCTCACGTGCGCACGTATTTATGGAGCCGAACCCGACCCCTTTGTCATGACCCCGACCGCGATTCGAGGAGCGCTCGCCGCGATCGCGCTGGGGATGGCCGCGCCGGCCGCGGCCCAGGGGGCGTTCCAGACGCTCGACCCGTCGTACGGCGGCGAGACGGCGCGGCGCGGGTTCTACGGCGGGTTCGCGATCTCCGGCGAGGCGGCCTACCGCGACGCCGACCTCCTCGACCGGGTCGAGCCCGGGGCCCCGGCGCCCAGCGACCTCTCGCTCTCGGCCCGCCTCGACTACGCCCTCCTGCCCCAGGTCGACCTCGCGCTCGTGGCCGACCTCACGGGCGCGGCCCAGAACGGACGGATGGGCCTGAGCTGGGTCGTCGTGAAGCCGTACTGGCACAACGAGGGGACCGACTACGCCATCCGCGTCGCCGTCGACCCCGTCAGCGAGGGCGGGCTCGGGTTCCGCCAGACCGACGTGGCGTTCCTCTCCCAGACGGCCCTCGCGCCGTCGGTCACGAGTGACCTCTCGCTTGGCATCCGCCGCCTCCGCACGGGCTACAGCGACCCGGTCCTGAGCGAGCTCGACGTGGACGAGGCCGGCGACCCCATCGTCCCCGACAGCCGGCTCAACGTGGGCTCGACCGGGCTCGTCCGGTCGCGCATCGTGGGCCAGTCGCTGCGCGGGTCCTGGGGCTACAACGTCCTGTTCGACCCGGCCGGCAGCCGCGTCGCGTTCGGGCTCATGGCCGAGGCGACCGACTACACGATCCTCCAGGCCCGCGGCGCCGAGGGCGCGGCCGACGCGCCGGCCGAGGAGGCCGAGGAGTCGTCCGACCGCGTGCGGAGCGCCGTCGGGTGGATGCGGATGGGCGTCGAGTTCAGCCGGCCGTACTACCAGCTGGCGCCGTTCGTGAGCGTCCCCGTGTTCACCTGGGCCGACGTCCAGGGCGAGCCGGTCCGCCACGGGCCGCGCATCGAGAAGCTCCGCGTCGGCCTCCGCCTCACGCTGCGGTAGGCGAGACGGGGCCGGGTGACCGAGTCGAGGGGTCGCCGGTGGGCGACGCGCGTACACTCGCCGACTCGATCACTCACCCCTCGTCGCGTGCGCCTCGGTATCGTCTCGGACACCCACGGCTTCTACCACCCCGAGCTCGACGACGTGTTCGCGGGCGTCGACCTGATCCTCCACGCGGGCGACGTGGGGCCGGCGGAGGTGGTCGAGCGGCTCGAACGGCTGGCGCCGGTCGTCGGCGTGTACGGGAACGTCGACGGGCCGCCGGTCCGGGGGCGGTTCAAGGAGCACGTCAAGATCCGGGTCGGTGGCGTGCGGCTGTGGATGACGCACATCGGCGGCCGGCCGGGGCGGTGGGCGCCCGGCATCGGCCCGGCCCTCCGCGCCGACCCGCCCGACCTCTTCGTCTGCGGCCACAGCCACATCCTCCGCATCGAGCGGGTGCCCAACCTCCACCGGATGCTGTACCTCAACCCCGGCGCCGCGGGCCGCCAGGGGTTCCATCAGGTCAAGACGTGCGTCCGCCTCACCGTCGAGGACGGCCGGATGAGCGAGGCCGAGGTGATCCACCTCGAGAAGGAGGGGCCGCAGCGGGCATGAGGGATGAGGGGCGGTGGCCCGGGGAAAAGTTCCATCGCCTTCCCCGCGCGGCCGCTGCGAGGCGCCATCTTCGACCTCCCGACCTCCCGACCTCCCGACCCCGTGCCCGCCCCCGCCCCGCTCGGCGCCGTCGACGACCCGACGGACGCCGCGCTCGACCTCGACGACCCGCTCGGCGCGCTCGTGCTCGCGCTGATGAGCCGGCTGCTCACGTCGCGTGCCGTCGGGGCCCGCGTCGTGGACGGCGCGCTCCGGGTCGAGGTCGCGACGGGCCGCCGCGGCGTGGCCGTGGGCGACGTCGGCGGGGACGCTGCCGAGGCGGACGCCCTGCCGCCGGCCCTCGCCGCGGCCGACCGGCGGGCGGCGAGCGACGCGGCCGTCGCGCCGGCCAGCGACCGCGCCCGCCCGACCTCGGCCGGCGCGTACGGCTCGCCGCTCAGCTTCGGCCCGTGCGCCACGAGCCCGAGCCCCTCGCCCCCGGGG
>CAXRFJ010000444.1:0-5301 GCA_964229475.1 Rubrivirga sp. | reverse complement strand
GGCGGCGCTGGCCGCCCTCGACCCCGAGCGCGCGCCGACGCGGGCGGGCGGGGGCCGGGTCTCCGGCTGAGACGGGCCCCGGCGGGCGGGCCCGGTCCGATACACTCGGCCTGAGCGTCACGCCAGCGGCGGGTAATGGGGCGTCTGGACGGGCTCTTTCGGCTGCGGGCACCGGTTTCTCAATCGGGGCCTCCGTCCTCCCGATACTCCCCGCAGTCCGTTGCCGACCGTCCCTCTCTCTCGCTCCGTGAGCCCGTCCCGCGTCGCCTTCGCCCACCGTGGCTTCCAGCTCCGGCTCCGTGCCGAGGCCGGCACGTTCGCCTTCGAAGTCCGGGACCACGAGCTGTCGCTCCACACGTCGGCCCCCGAGTTCCAGACGGCGCACGCCGCCGAGCGCGCCGCGCGCCGCTTCGTCGACGACGCCCTCGGCGCCTTCTCGGCCGCCTCGAAGGCGCTCGCGGCCTAGCCTCCGCCTGACCCCGCGTCCCGAGGAGGGGCGCGCCCGGGGAGGAGGAGGCTGCTGCTGGCCCGCGACCGGACGGCGGGGGTCGGGCGAGATCGCCCGAGGCCGTCCGACCGCGCCCCTCCCTTGCAAAACGAGCCTCCGGCCTGTGGTGGGCCGGAGGCTCGTTGCGTGTCGGGGGGCCCGCGGCCCGAACGGGCCGAGGCGGGGGTCCGGCGCTACTCGTCCTCGAAGTAGAAGTCGTCGTTGTGGGTCGGGTAGTCGGGCCAGACCTCCTCGATGCTCTCGTACGGCGCGCCGTCGTCCTCCATCTCCTCGAGGTTCTGGATGACCTCGGCGGGGGCGCCGGTGCGGTCGGCGTAGTCGATGAGCTCGTCCTTGGTCGCCGGCCAGGGCGCATCCTCCAACGTCGCGGCCAGTTCGAGCGTCCAGTACATCAGGTCTGAGGGGTCAGGAGAAAGGAGTCGGCCGGCACGATAGGACCGGGCCTCTGGAAATGCAACGGGGCGGGTCCGTGAGGTTCGTGCGGAGGCACGCGGTCCGCACCGGGTCTTCGACGGCGCCTCACACGGGCCACGCTCCGCCGCGTTCCCCGGTACGAACGACGGCCCGGAGCCCTGCGCTCCGGGCCGTCGTGAGGGGGCCGGGGGCCGGCGCGTCAGTCGAACGAGACCGTCTGCGAGCGGGCGGCCTCGACGAGCTCGCGGTACTGGGCCGGCGTGACGTCCGGGACGAACGTGGCGACCGGGTTGAGCGGCGTCTCCTCGTCGTTCATCGACCGGACCTCGTAGTGGAGGTGGGGCGCCGTCGAGAGGCCGGTGTTGCCGCTGTAGGCGACGGTCTGGCCGCGGCGGACGAGCGTGCCCTCCGAGATGCCGCTCGCGACGCGCGAGAGGTGGGCGTAGCGGGTGATCTTGCGCGCCAGCGGGTGCTCGATCTCGATCACGTTGCCGTAGCCGCCGCGCGTGCCGACGAACCGGACGCGGCCGTCGCCGGTCGCGTAGAGCGGGGTGCCGACGGGCGTCGGGAAGTCGACGCCGGCGTGCATCCTCGAGACGCGGAGGATCGGGTGGTAGCGCATCCCGAAGCCCGAGGTCAGGCGCGCGTTCTTGAGCGGGAGGATGGCCGGCTGCTGGCGGAGCACGGCGTCGCGCTCCGAGGCGAGGCTCCGGATCTCCTCGTAGGACCGGCTCTGGAGCTCGAGCTGGCGCTCGAGGCGGTCGAACGTCTCGGACGTCTCGGTGAGGAGCTCGGCGGTGGGCGTCGAGAACCGGGCGAACCGGTTGTCCTCGGCGCCGCCGACGCCGAGGCGGAACTCGTCCTCCGAGATCGGGTCGGCGTTGAGGACGGTCCGGTAGATCTCGCGGTCGGTCTCGGCGAGGTGGTCGAGCTCCTCGGAGAACGACGTGAGCTGCGAGTGCGTCGAGGCCAGCTGGCCCCGGAGCGCGTCGATCTCCTCGGCCTGCGCGATCTCGGTCGGCGAGGTGAGGAACGTCGAGAGGACGCCGACGCCGACGGCGCTGAGCACCATCGACAGGCAGGCGATCGCGCCGACCTTCAGCCAGAGGCCCTTCCGGCTCGGCTCGACCTCGACGAACGTGCACGCGTCGTGGTCGTAGTAGAAGTAGCGGTTGTCAGGCATGCGGGAGAGGGAGGCGGTGGTGCGACTCCCCGGTGCGGCCCCACAGGGGGGTGACGGCGGCCGGACGGAGGAGGGGGCGGTCCGTGCGCACGCTCCCTTCCGCAACAACCGGGCCGAAGCTCCGGGCTCGCGCTCGGCGGGATCGAACCCCGTCCGGTGGTGGGAGCGCTCTCACTGGCGGGGTAAACATAGATGCCCGTTCGGGCTTTCGGCAACCTCCACCCCCGGGCTTTCCCCCATCTCCCCAAAACCTCGGCCGTTCCGTTCCGAATCGGAACCGGGGCGGTCGGGAGGTCGCCGGCCGGCGCGCCGAGGCGCCCCCGCCTCGGGGGCCGCAGCGGGGGCCGCGCCACGGCCCCCGGCACGTCCCGCTCCCGTCCTGCCGGCCGCCCTACTCGAAGTCGTGCTCGAACCAGTCGATCCCCCGCCCCGCGCCGGGCGCGTCGGACTTCTGCTCGATCCGCTGGCGGAGCTTGGCCGAGAACGCCTCGGCGGGGTCGTAGCCGTAGTGCTGGAGCAGGTGGTTCATGGCGATGACCTCGCAGATGACCGTCACGTTCTTGCCCGGCGTGATGGGGAGCTTCACGAGCGGGAGGTCGACGCCGAGGATCGAGTCGGTCTCCGTGACCATGTCGATCCGCGTGTACTCCTCGTCCTCGTCCCACGGGTGGATCTGGACGACGACCTCGATCCGCTTCTGGTAGCGGATCGCGCGGACGCCGAACATCGAGCGGACGTCGATGATGCCGAGCCCGCGGATCTCCATGAAGTGCTCGGCGAGGTCGGTCCCGGCGCCCATGATCACGCCGGAGCCGGTCCGCGTGGCCATGACCACGTCGTCGGCCACGAGCCGGTGGCCGCGCTCGACGAGGTCGAGGGCCATCTCGGACTTCCCGATCCCGGCCGGCCCGGTGAGCAGGAGCCCGATCCCGTACACGTCGACGAGCGAGCCGTGGACCGTGAGCTGCTCGGCGAAGTGGTCGTCGAGGACGTCGCGGAGGAGGCCCATGAATGGGACCGTCGCCACGGGCGTCTGGAAGAGCGGGACGCCGCGCTCGGCGGCGAGCGCCTCGAGCTCGTCGTCGAGCCGGTTGCCGGCCGTGAGGATCACGCACGGCGGGTCGAAGGCGAGGAGCCGCTCGAAGGCGGCCCGGGCCGCCTCGGGCTCGAGCCAGCCGAGGTAGCGGCACTCGGTGTTGCCGAGGATCTGGACGCGCCGGTGCTCGAAGTGCTCGGTGTAGCCGGCCAGCACGAGGCCCGGCCGGTGGACGTGGCGGACCGTCACGGCCCGGTCCTCGGCGTCGCCGCCGCCGCACGCCTCGATCTCGACGCCGACGCGGTCGCGGAGCCGCGTCAGCAGCGCCGGGAGCAGGATCTTCTCGCGCCGGAAGGGCTGGGGCTTGCGCATGGGTGATGGGCGATGGGGAAAGTGTGATGAGCTCTTCACCCATCACCCGTTCCTCATCACTCGCTACGGGACCTCGACGGTGTCGAGGACGCGGCGGACGATCTGGTCGGAGGCGACGTCCTCGGCCTCGGCCTCGTAGGTCACGGCCACGCGGTGGCGCAGCACGTCGAGCGCGACGGCGCGGACGTCGTCGGGCGTCGCGTAGGCGCGGCCCTCGAGGAAGGCGTGGGCCCGGGCCGCGAGGGCGAGCGCGATCGAGGCGCGCGGGCTGGCGCCGTAGGCCACGAGCCCCCGGAGGTCCGGGAGCCGGTACCGCGCGGGCTCCCGCGTCGCCAGCACGAGGTCGACGACGTACTCCTCCACACGCGCGTCGAGGTAGACCTCCCCGACGACGGCGCGGGCCTGGAGGATCTGCTCCGGCGACACGACCGGCGAGACGGCCGGCGGCGGCGCCCCGTGCGACATCCGCCGCATGATCTCGATCTCCTCGTCCCGCGTCGGGTAGTCCACGACGACCTTCAGCATGAACCGGTCGACCTGGGCCTCGGGCAGCGGGTACGTCCCCTCCTGCTCGATCGGGTTCTGGGTGGCGAGGACGAGGAACGGCCGCGGGAGCGGGTACGTGGTCTCGCCGATCGTGACCTGCCGCTCCTGCATGGCCTCGAGGAGCGCGCTCTGGACCTTCGCCGGCGCCCGGTTCACCTCGTCGGCCAGGATCACGTTGGCGAAGATGGGCCCCTTCTTGACGAGGAAGCTGGCCTCGGCCTGGTTGTAGACGAGCGTGCCGAGGAGGTCGGCCGGGAGGAGGTCCGGCGTGAACTGGATCCGCTGGAAGCGCGCGTCGACGGCGCGGGCCAGCGTCGAGACGGTCAGCGTCTTGGCCAGCCCGGGGACGCCCTCCAGCAGGACGTGGCCGCCGGTGAGGAGCCCGATGAGCAGGCGCTCGACCATGTGGCCCTGCCCCACCACCACGCGCCCGACGGCGTCGAGGAGCGGGCGGACGAACCGGGAGTGCTCGGCGACGCGGGCCGTGAGGGCGTGGAGGTCGGGCCCGGGGCCGGCCGAGGCCGGCGGGGCCGGGAGGCCCGCCTCGGGAGCGGCGGCGGGCGGGGCGGACGGGCGGGGGTCGGTCATGCCGGGGGCGTCGGGGGGCGGCGGAACGGGCGGGCGTCGGCCGGTCGTGCGGAGGATACGCCGCCCTCCGACCGCGGTGCCGGGCGGCGGGGAGGCGCCGGAGACCTACGCCGGCGCTCCGAGCACGGCGCCGTCGACCTCCGCCCCGTTCAGGAAGTCGGGGGCGTCCATGCGGCGCTTCCCCTCGCGCTGGACCTCCAGGACCTCGACGGCGTCGCTCCCGCACGCCACCAGCATCCGCCCGTCGTCGACGGTGACCCGGCCCGCGGGGCCGTCGAGGCGGGGCTCGGCGAACCGCGTGCGGAGGACTTTGAGCGTCTCGCCCGCCCACGTCGTCCACGCGCCCGGGTACGGCGCGAGCGCGCGGACGTGGTCGTGGACGTGCCGGGCCGGGCGCGACCAGTCGAGCTCGGCGTCCTCGCGGAAGATCTTGGGCGCGGGGCTGGCGAGCGCGTCGTCCTGCGGCTCCGCCTCGGCCGTGCCGGCGGCGATCTGGCGGACCGTCTCGACGACGGCCTCGGCGCCGATCTCGGCGAGCCGGTCGTGGACGTCGCCGGCCGTGTCATCGGGCCCGACGGCGATGCGGCGCCGGAGGATCACGTTGCCCGTGTCGACGGTCCGCTGGAGGAAGAACGTCGTCACGCCGGTCTCCTC
>CAXRFJ010000443.1:0-3446 GCA_964229475.1 Rubrivirga sp. | reverse complement strand
AACGTCCGGCCGCCGTTGCCGTTGAACACGCCCGCCTCGGCGGTCGCGTCGGCGGGGCCGAGCCGGCCGGCGGCGCGGAGGCTCGCCCCGACCTGCCGGCCCGGCGCGAGGGCGGCGACGGCGCGGGCGCGCTCGGTGAGCGGGAGCGCGCCGCCGAAGAGGAGGAACTCGCGGCTGAACGGGCTCTTGTAGAGCCCGGCCACGACCTCGACCGGGCCGGCGAGCCGGAGCGCGAGCCGCGCGTCGAGCACGGCCGGGCTCCGCACCAGCTCCGCCTGCACAAAGTACCGCGCCGCGGCGCTGGCCTCCCCCGCGTACCGGAGCCGGGCGGTGCGGAGGACGAACCCGTCCGGGTCCACCCCCGCACCCGCGTGGGCGTCGGCCTGCAGGAGGTAGCCGACGTGCGGCGGCACGTCGTAGGGGTCGGCCGAGCGCCCGGCCTCGGCGGTCGTCTGTGACCGGGCCGGGACCGTTGCGAGGGCCAGCAGGCCCAGCGCGAGGCCGAGGCGGACGGGAACGAGCGGCGACGGGGACATCCGGCGCTCAGCGGTTCGTGCGGATCCCGAACGGGAGGTACGCCGGGCACGTCCCCACGGCCGACGTCACGGCGAGCACCACGGCGACGAGGCCGAGGACCCAGTCGAGCGCGCCGTCGGTCACGAACAGGACGAGGAGGGCGAGGATCGCGGCGGCGGCGAGCCGGAGCGTCCGGTCGGCGCGGCCCATGTTGCGCGTCATGGCGGCGGGGGTCTAGGCGTCGAGGGCGTCGAGCCGGGCCTCCAGGCGCGCGAGGCGGTCCTGGAGGTCGAGCAGCAGGTGGAGGATGACGACGTGCGTCTTCTTGGCGTCGATCCCGACGGGGCTCTGCTCGCTGGCCAGGGCGTCGGAGAGCGCGGCGTAGTCGTCGGGCGGGACGTCGAGGCGGTCGGGGGTCATGGGGCGTCGGTCGGGAGGCCGGCGGCCTTCAAGGTCTCGAAGCCGCCGGCGTTGCGGAGGTCGCCGAAGCCGAGGGCGGCGAGGCGCCGGGCGGCGCGCTCGGCGCGGGCGCCCGAGCGGCAGTACACGACGACCGGTCGGGCGGGGTCGAGCGCGTCGAGGGCGCGTGCCTCGAACCCCGGCGCGGTCACGTCGATCACGTGCGCGCCCTCCAGCCGGCCCGAGAGCGCGGCTTCGGCGGGGCGGCGGACGTCGAGGACCTGCGCCGCGGGCGTCGCGCGGAGGTAGTCGGCGGCCTCGGCCGGGGTCAGGCGCGGCACGTCGACAGTGTCGGGGACGGCCGGCGCGGCCACCGAGGCGGGCAGGGGCGCGGCCTCGGCGTCGGCCGGCGCGAGCGCCTTCGGGCCCTCGCGGACCAGGATGAACCCGCCCATCACCACGAGGAACACGGCGAACCCGCGCTTGAGCTGGGCCTGCGGCACGCGCTGGCTGAGCGCGTTGCCCACGAACGAGCCGGCGATCCCGATGACGGCGAAGAGGCCGATGAGCTGCCAGTCCCCGTGCTGGCCGGCCTCGGCGAGCACGTCGACGTACTTGTAGAACCCGGCCGCGCTCTTGGCCGCGATGATGAGGAGGCTCGTCCCGACGGCGAGCCGCATCGAGAGGCCGCCGAGGAGCACGAGCGCCGGGACGATCAGGAACCCCCCGCCGACCCCGACGAGGCCCGTCATCACGCCGACGAACAGGCCCTCGGCCCCGATCAGCCACAGCGGCTGGCGCGCCCGCTCGGCCGTGTCGTCGACCTTCTTGCCGCGGAACATGAGGACGGCCGCCAGGATCATGACCACGGCGAAGAGGGCCAGTTGGACGGCCCCGGGGACCCACTTCGCGAGCGCGGCCCCGCCGTACGTCCCGACGATGCCGGGCACGCCGAAGTACAGGACCGAGTGCCAGTCGACGAGCTTCTGGCGGGCGTAGGGCACGGCGCCGACGGCGGCGATGGCCCCGACGATGGCGAGGCTCTCGGCGATCGCCACCTTGTCGGGCTCGTGGGCGAGATAAACGAGGACGGGCACGGTCAGGATCGACCCGCCGGACCCGAGGAGGCCGAGGACGAGGCCGATGGCGACGGCGCCGAGGAGGGCGTAGAGCATCAGGAGGACGGTGTGGGGAGCACGCAGCGGTCGGTGAGCCCGCTGAGGAGCGGCGCCAGCGCCACGACGGCCGCGGCCTTACCGGCCGTCGTGTCGAGGCGCGTCAGGCCCCAGGTCAACAGGCTGGAGCCGACGGCGACGCGGGCGACCCGGCCACGGTCGGAGCCCATGAAGCGGAGGACGGTGTCTTTCATCGGAGTCGAGGGCGGGGCGCGCGCGGGCGGGTCCGTGGCGGGAGCGCGCGCGCCGGTGGGTCAGGCGGAGACGGGCTCGGTGACGCCGGACGCCGGGCCCTCGGCGATCTCGTGCGCCTCGGCGTAGTCGGCGAAGGAGCCGTCGACGTACTTGACGTCGTAGCCCTCGCGGGCGAGGAAGGCGCTGGCGGCCGCCGAGCGCGCGCCCGAGGCGCAGTGGACGAGGAGCGTCTTCCCCTCCGGGATCCGGTCCTCGGCGTAGGCCGGGAGGCGCGTGTACGAGGCGTTGACGGCGCCCGGCACGTGCGCCGAGGCGTACTCGCTGGCGAACCGGGCGTCGACCACGGCCACGCCGTCGGCGTCGCGCAGGCGGGCCACGTCGTCGAACGTGATCTCCTCGATGGACGCGGCCTCGCCGCCGTCCTCGAAGTAGCGCTCGAGCGTGTCCGGCGTGGCGTACCCGGCGAGGGCGTCGTACCCGATCCGGACGAGGTCGCGGACGGCCTCCTCCAGGTGGTCGGCCTCGACGACGAGCACGATCGGCGTCGTCTCGTCGACGACGAGGGAGCCCACGACCGCGTTGAAGCTCTTGTTCATCGGGGCGTAGAGCGCGCCCGGGGCGTGCTTCGCCATGAAGCCGGAGCGGTCGAGCCGCGTGTCGACCACGAGCGTGGACTGGTCGGCGACCGCCTCGGCGAACTCGCGGGCGGTGAGGGCCCGCGGCTGCGGGAGCGCGCCGAGGAGCGGGACGCCGTCGCGGTTGTCGCGCTTCATCCGCGCGAAGTACATCTGCGGCTCCGGCTGGCCGGCGAGGATCGCGTCGACGAAGGCGTCCTCCCCGCCGTCGGCGGCGGCCAGCGAGGCGTTGTACAGCTTCTCGTAGCCGACCGTCGTGGTCGGGACGGCGCCGAGCGCCTTGCCGCACGTCGAGCCGGCCCCGTGGGCGGGCCACACCTGGACGTAGTCCTGGAGCGCGCGGAACGTCGGGAGCGAGTGGAAGAGCGTGCGCGCGGAGTCCTCCTGGACGCCGTGCATCCCGGCGGCCTGCTCGAGGAGGTCCGGCCGACCGAGGTCGCCGACGAACACGAAGTCGCCCGTGATCATCCCCATCGGCTCGGTGGCGCCGCCGCCGTGGTCGGTGACCAGGAAGCTCATGTGCTCG
>CAXRFJ010000442.1:0-3010 GCA_964229475.1 Rubrivirga sp. | reverse complement strand
CGACCAGCCCGGCCGCCGCGTCCCGATCACGCCGCCGCTCGCGTACGGCGTCCGGTTCCAGGGCCCGACCGGCCCGCGCGCGCCGCCCCCGCGCGTCCTCGTCGAGCCGAGGCCGCTGCGGCCCGGCCGGAGCTACCGCGTCACCGTCGTCGGCTACGACGGGGCGGTCTACGAGGGCCGGTTCCTCGTGCAGGGGCGGGTCGAGCCGGCCGGGGTCGTCCGATGAAGCCGGTCACGCTCACCGTGCTGGCGATCGTCGCGGCGGCGTGCGCGTCGCGACCGCCGCCGCCGCCCGGGTCGCCCGCGTTCCGGCCCGTCGAGGTCCGCCAGCCGGAGGCGGGGCCGCTCACGTTCGCGTGGGAGCCCGGGTGGGCCGTATGGGTCGAGGTCCGGCGCGTCGACACGGGCGGGGTGGTCTGGCGGGCCGCGGCCGGGACGGGCCGGCTGGGGACGCGGGAGCTCCTCCGTTCGCCCCTCGCGATGGCCGCGCTCGGCCCGCCGCCGGACGTCCACCCGCCCGACGGGCGCGGCGCGGAGGCGCCACCCCCGCCCCCGCTGGAGAGCGGCGCCGCGTACGCCGTGGTCGTCGCGGCCTGCGACCCGCTCCCGGAGGGCGGCTGCGCCGAGAGCGCGATGGAGCCGCCGCGCGCCACGTTCGTCGCCCGTCGCCTCTCGGCCGAGTAGCCCCGCCTCGGTCCCTCCACCGGCCCACCGAGGCCGAGCCCCCGACCTGCCATGCGCCTCCTCGTCCTGCTCCTGCTCGCCGGCTGCGCCGCCCCCTTTGGCGCCGACGACGCCCCGCTCACCGTGACGGTGCGCGACGGCACGGCCTCCGCCGCCCCGCTCCTCTCGTGGTCCGACGTCGGCGCGACCTCGGTGTGGGTCACGGACGAGGCCGGGCGGACCGTCTGGGGCCTTCGCTCCGGCGGGCGGACGCACGCCGACGGCCGGTACGAGTTCGTCCCGATCTCGTCCCCCGTCCCCTACGGCGCCTACGCCGACGGCGCGGGGCTGGGCGACGGCGCGCCGCAGACGACGACGGCGCCCGGCGTGCTGGAGCGCGGGCAGACGTACACGGCGCACGTGAGCCATGTCGGCGGCGGGAGCGGCGGCTTTGTCGGGCGGCGGCCCATCGTGCGGCAGGGCGAGGCCCCGTTCCGCGTCGCCGTCCGCGTCGCGCCGGGAGACTGAGGGCCCGGCCGTGCGTAGGCTTGCGGCGACCCGCCGCCCGCCGCATGCCCGCCGTCGTCCCGTTCGAGACCGCCCCGCAGCTCCTCCGCCGCCTCGCGGAGCACTACGCCGGCACCGGCAAGGCCGCGCTCGGCTACAAGGACAAGGCCACGAAGGCATGGACCGACGTCTCGTGGGACGCGCTCGACGCGCAGGTCCGCGCGCTCGCCGGCTTCCTCCACGCGCGGGGCGTCCGCAAGGGCGACCGGGTCGCGATCCTCAGCGAGAACCGCCCCGAGTGGGCCGTGGCCGACATGGCGGCGCAGCGGCTCGGCGCCGTCACCGTCGCGCTCTACACCACGACGCCGGCCAGCCAGGTCGCCTACGTCCTCCGCGACAGCGGGGCCGTCGTGCTCGTCGTCTCGACCGGCCTCCAGCTCCGCAAGGCCGACCGCGCCTTCGACGACTGCCCCGACCTCCGCTCGATCGTGTCGATGGCCGAGCCGCGGAAGGCCCGGCCCGACGTCCCCGTCGTGACCTGGGCCGACGCCCTCGCCGAGGGCGCGCGCCACGAGGTCGACCTCGACGCGCTGGCGGACGCGGTCGGCCCCGACGACCTCTCGGCGCTCATCTACACGTCCGGCACGACCGGCGAGCCGAAGGGGGTCCGGATGACGCACCGGAACCTCATGTCGAACGTCCACGCGGCGCTCGACCGCTACGACATCCACGAGAGCGACGTCCACCTCTCGTTCCTCCCACTCAGCCACGCCTTCGAGCGGACGGCCGGCTACACGACGATGCTCGCGGCCGGCGGCCAGATCGTCTACGCCGAGTCGATCGACGCCGTGTCGAAGAACCTCCCGGAGGTCCGCCCGACGGTGATGGTGTCGGTCCCGCGGCTGTTCGAGCGCGTCTACTCGACGATCCAGCGGTCCGTGGCCGAGGGCTCGATCGTCAAGCGCGGCCTGTTCGCGTGGGCCGTCGACGTGGGGAGCGCCGTCGCCGAGCGGGAGAAGGCCGGGACGACGGTCTGGCCGCACCTCCGGGCGCAGCACGCGCTCGCCCACCGGCTCGTGTTCTCGACGCTCCACGAGAAGCTGGGCGGGCGCGTCCGGTTCGCCATCAGCGGCGGGGCCGCGCTGCCCGAGGAGATCGGCCGCTTTTTCGAGGCCGCCGGCATCCGCCTCATCGAGGGCTACGGGCTCAGCGAGACGGCGCCGGTCCTCGCCGCCAACCCGTTCGAGGCGCCGATCTACGGGACCGTCGGCTGGGTGATGCCGGGCGTCACGGTCGCGATCCGCGCGCTCGACTCCGGCCACCTCCTCGCCCAGATCGCGGGCGACGACTACCCGACCGACGTCACGACGGGGCCGGGCGAGATCCTCGCCAAGGGGCCCAACGTGATGGCCGGCTACTGGGAGCGGCCCGACGAGTCCGCCGACGCGTTCGACGCCGACGGCTGGTTCCGGACCGGCGACGTGGGCCGCTTCGAGGGCGGCTACCTCCGCATCACCGACCGCCTCAAGCACATGATCGTGACGGGCGGCGGGAAGAACGTCTACCCCGGGCCCATCGAGGGCGCGCTCTCGACGTCGCCGCTCGTCTCGCAGATCATGGTCATCGGCGAGGGCCGCCCGTACCTCACGGCGCTCGTGGTTCCGGACCTCGACGCGTTCCGTCAGGAGGCCCGGGCCCTCGGCCTCGACGCGCGCACCGAGGCCGACCTCCTGGCCGCCCCGGAGCTCCGGCGGTCGGTCGAGCGGACGCTGGCCGCGCACAACAAGGCGGCGCCGAGCCACGAGAAGGTCCGCGAGTTCCGGCTCGTGGAGGAGCCGTT
>CAXRFJ010000441.1:0-6640 GCA_964229475.1 Rubrivirga sp. | reverse complement strand
TCCATTCTCTGGAACAAACCCACGCCCCGACCCGGCCCGCTCCGACTCGGGCCCCGCCCCGCCTGCCCCGTGCGTCTCTGGACCCGCCTCCCGCTCGGCCCGCTCCTCGCCCTGCTCCTCGCGGCCGCCCCCGGCGTGCTCGCCCAGCCGCCGGCCCCACGCGAGGCCGTCCGCCTCGACGACTGGCGGTTCGCCTTCGGCCACCCCGGAGACCGGGAGCGGGACTTCGGCCACGCCACGGGCTACTTCTCGTACCTCGCCAAGGCCGGCTTCGCCGACGGCCCCGCCAGCCCGGCCTTCGACGACCGCGCGTGGCGCGACGTGACGGTCCCGCACGACTGGGCCGTCGAGGCGCCCTTCAGCCCGGACGGCAGCCACAGCCACGGCTACAAGGCCGCCGGCCCCGGCTTCCCGGAGCGGAGCGTCGGGTGGTACCGGACGCGCGTGGCCGTGCCGGAGGCCGCCCTCGGGCGGCGCGTCGCGCTCGAGTTCGAGGGCGTCTTCCGCGACGCCGACGTGTTCGTCAACGGGTTCTACGTGGGCACCCAGCCGAGCGGCTACCTCGACGCGGTCTACGACGTGACCGAGGTCCTGGACTACGGGGCCGAGAACGTGATCGCGGTCCGCGTCGACGCGTCGCTGGAGGAGGGCTGGTTCTACGAGGGCGCCGGGATCTACCGGCCCGTCTGGCTCCACACCTACGCGCCGCTCCACGTCGGCCGCCACGGCGTCTGGGCGCACGCGACGCTGGGCGACGACGGCGCGACGGTCTACGTCGACGTGACCGTCGCCAACGAGCACGCCGACGCGCGCGCCTACGCGACGCGCGTCACGCTCGAGGGGCCGGACGGGCGCGCCGTCGCCTCGGGCCCCGCCCGCCTCGGCACGGTCGGCGGCCTCGCCGAGGCGACCACGACCGACACGATCGCCGTCGCCGCCCCCCGCCTCTGGTCCCTCGACGACCCGGCCCTCCACACGGCCGTCGTCGAGGTCCGCGACGCCGACGGCACGCTCGTCGACCGCGTCCGCCAGCGGTTCGGGATCCGGGAGGCCCGCTTCGACCCGGACCGCGGGTTCTTCCTCAACGGCGAGCGCGTCGTGCTGAAGGGGACGAACAACCACCAGGACCACGCGGGCGTCGGCGTGGCGATCCCGGACGCGCTCCACGCGTGGCGGCTCCGCCAGCTCCAGGCGATGGGCGCCAACGCCTACCGGGTCGGCCACCAGCCGCCCGCGCCGGGCCTGCTCGACCTCTGCGACGAGCTGGGCATCCTGGTCATCGACGAGAACCGGCTCATGGGGACGAACGCGTTCCACCGCGACCAGCTCGAGGCGCTCATCCGCCGCGACCGGAACCACCCGAGCGTGATCCTGTGGTCGCTCGGCAACGAGGAGTGGCGGATCGAGTCGAACGTCTACGGCGCCCGGATCGCCGAGCGGATGCAGGCCGTCGCCCGCGCCGTCGACTCGACGCGGATCGCGACCGTCGCCATCAGCGGCGGCTGGGGCGGGACGTCGACCGTCGTCGACGCGGCCGGCGTCAACTACGTCCGCCAGGCCGACCCCGACCGCCAGCACGCCGAGTACCCGTGGCAGGTGATCCTCGGGACCGAGGAGACGACGACGAACGCCACGCGCGGGGTCTACGTCGAGGACGCCGGGGCGGCCCATCTCGCGCCCCTCGAGGACGGCATGACGGGCGGCAACGTCGAGACCGGGTGGCGGTTCTACGCCGAGCGCCCGTACGCCGCCGGCGTGTTCTACTGGACCGGGTTCGACTACCGCGGCGAGCCGACGCCGTACGCCTGGCCCGGCGTCGCGTCGCAGTTCGGGATCCTCGACCTCGCCGGCTTCCCCAAGGACAGCTTCCACTACCTCCGCGCGTGGTGGACCGACGAGCCGGTCCTCCACGTCTTCCCGCACTGGACCTGGCCCAGGCGCGAGGGCGAGACGATCGAGGTCCGCGCCCACAGCAACCACGACGAGGTCGAGCTGTTCGTCAACGGCGCGTCGCAGGGGCGCCGGGCGATGCCGCGCAACGGGCACCTCGCGTGGGACGTCGTCTACCAGCCCGGCACGCTCCGGGCCGTCGGCTACCGCGACGGCGAGGCGGTCGAGGAGACCGTGGTCGAGACGGCCGGCCCGCCCGCGGCCGTCGAGCTGGTGGCCGACCGGACGGCGCTCGCCGCCGACGGGGCCGACGTCGCGGTCGTCACGGTCCGCATCGTGGACGCCGCGGGCCGCGTCGTGCCGACGGCCGGCGACGCCGTCCGGTTCGCCCTCAACGGGCCGGGGCGGATCCTCGGCGTCGGCAACGGGGACCCCTCGTCCCACGAGCCGGACCGGTTCTTCGAGACCGTCGAGGGGCGGCGCATCGGCACCTGGACGGCGCCGGAGCCGAACGACACCGAGACGCCCGTCCGCTGGTCGGCCACGTTCGACGCGCCGGACGCCGACGGCGCGAGCCTGCTCCTCAGCGCGCTGGGGCAGGACCAGACGGTGACGCTCAACGGCGACACGCTGATGGCGAACGCCTGCCGCGACGAGGCGCGCGCCGAGATCCCGCGGTCCGCGCTCGCCCTCCGCCCGACCGGCAACGAGATCACGATCACGGCCCGGCCCTTCGAGCAGTGGGGCGACCGCGAGAACACGCGCGAGGTCCACCCGGCGACGTGGCGCGTCGTGACGCCGGCCGGCGCGTGGCGGCGGCGCGCGTTCCACGGGCTCGCCCAGGTCCTCGTCCAGACGGCCGACGCGCCCGGCACCCTCCGCCTCGGCGCCGAGGCGGAGGGGCGCGCGCCGGCCACCCTCACGCTCTCGGCCGAGTAGCCGATGCGACGCCTCGCCCTCGTGCTCGCCGTCCTCGCCGCGGCGGCGTCCGCCCAGCCGGGCGCCTGGCCCGAGCCGTACGCCTCCGAGATGGCCCTCCGCTACCGACAGCCGGCGGCCGAGTGGGTCGACGCGCTGCCCGTCGGGAACGGCCGCCTCGGGGCCATGGTGTTCGGGCGGACCGACGTCGAGCGCGTCCAGGTCAACGAGGAGTCCGTGTGGGCCGGGCGGCGGCGGGACGACCACAACCCGGGCGCGCGGGCGCACCTCGACGAGATCCGCCGGCTCGTGTTCGCGGGGCGCGGGGCGGAGGCGACGGCGCTCGCAGAAGCGCACCTCGTGGCCCGGCCCCGCAGCGTCGGCCCGTACCAGACGCTGATGGACGTGGCGCTCGACCTGTGGCACGTCGGCCCGGCCGACTACGAGCACCGGCTCGACCTCGGCACGGGCGTCGTGCGGACGACCTACCGCGCGACCGGCGTGACGTACACGCGCGAGGTGTTCGCCTCGGCCGTCGACGACGCGATCGTGATCCGGGTCGCGGCCGATCGGCCCGGGCGGATCACGACCGGCATCGCGCTCTCGCGCGTCGAGAACGCGACGGTCCGCGCCCTCGGCGACGACGAGCTGCTGCTGACGGGCCGCGTCGACACGCCGGCGAGCGAGGCGCGCGGCCCGGCCGTCGAGGGCGTCCGGTTCGCGGGCCGGCTCCGCGCGGTCGCCGAGGGCGGCACCGTGCGGGCCGACGGCGCCCGCCTTCGCGTCGAGGGCGCCGACGCGCTCACGCTCGTCCTCACCGGCGCGACGGACTACCGCCTCGCCCGCCTCGACGCCGACCGCCCGCGGGACCCCGAGGCGGCGACGGCCGCGACGCTGGCCGCGCTCGCCGGCGTCGCCGACCCCACGCTCCGCGCCCGCCCCGTCGCCGACCACGCCCCCCGCATGGGCCGCGTCGTCCTCGACCTCACGCCCGGGGCGGTCCCGGACCTCCCGACCGACGAGCGGCTGGCGGCCGTCCGCGCCGGCGCCGTGGACCCGCGGCTGACCGAGCTCTACGTCCAGTACGGGCGGTACCTCCTGCTCGGCAGCTCGCGCGCGCCGGGCGTGCTCCCGGCCACCCTCCAGGGCCTCTGGAACGAGGAGGTCGCGCCGCCCTGGGAGAGCGACTACCACGTCAACATCAACCTCCAGATGAACTACTGGCCGGCCGAGGTGCTGGCCCTCCCCGAGACCGTCGGGCCGCTCGTCGGGTTCGTGGACGCGCTCCGCGAGCCGGGCGCCGTCGCCGCGCGCGAGACCTATGGCGCGGGCGGCTGGATGATGCACCACAACACGGACATCTTCGGCCGGCTCGGGCTCCACGACGCGGTCCGCTGGGGCACCTTCCCGCTCGGCGGGGCCTGGATGACGTTCCCCGTCTGGCGCCATTTTTTGTATTCGGGAGATGAGGACTACCTCCGCGACACGGCCTACCCGATCCTCGCGGGCTCGGCCCGGTTCGTCCTCGACTTCCTCGTCGACGGGCCCGACGGGTCCCTCGTCACGACGCCGTCGTACTCGCCCGAGAACGCGTTCCTCGACCCCCGGACCGGCGCGCCGACGCAGCTCACCTACGCCCCGACGATGGACGTCCAGATCATCCAGGAGCTGTTCGGGGCGACGGCGCGGGCGGCCGGGTACCTCGGCGTGGACCCCGGCCTCCGCGACTCGATGCGGGCCGCGCTCGACCGCCTCCCGCCCGTCCGCGTCGGCGCCGACGGGACGATCATGGAGTGGGTCGAGGACTACGAGGAGGCCGAGCCGGGGCACCGCCACATCTCGCATCTCCTCGGCCTCCACCCCGGCACGACGATCACGCCCGACACGCCGGCCCTCTACCGCGCCGCCCGCGCGACCCTCGACCGGCGCCTGGCCCACGGCGGCGCCCACACGGGCTGGAGCCGGGCCTGGGTCGTCAACGTCTTCGCGCGACTCCACGACGGCGAGGCCGCCCACGAGCACCTCCTCGCGCTCTACCGCCAGTCGACCCTCGACAACCTGTTCGACACGCACCCGCCGTTCCAGATCGACGGCAACTTCGGCGGCGCGGCGGGCGTGGCCGAGATGCTGCTCCAGAGCCACGCCGGCGCGCTCGACCTCCTGCCGGCGCTCCCGGCCGCGTGGCCCGACGGGAGCGTGGCCGGCCTCCGCGCCGTCGGCGGCGTCGCCGTCGACCTCGCGTGGCGGGACGGCGCGCTCACCGAGGTCGTCCTCCGGCCCACGCGCGCCGGCGAGGTCGTCGTCCGCGCCCCGACGCGGCTGGCGGCCCCCGGCGCCGTCCGCGACGGCGACCGCCTCCGCCTCGGCGTCGAGGCGGGCGTCCCCGTCGTCCTCCGGCCCGAGTAGGGCGCCGCCGGCCCGCGTCAGTCGGCGCGGGTGAGGCGGACCATCACGACGTCGCGGCCGGGGAGCGTCCGCCGGAACGTGCCCTCGGTCGTGCCGAGGTCGGCGCGGGCGAACAGGTCGCGGATGCGGTAGGTGTGCCGGTCGAAGTGCGGGCGCGCGCTCCGGAACGCGTCCTCGACGTCCTCCTCGGCCCACGTGAACGCGACGTCGCGCGGCGCGTCGTTCCGGTTGAGGAACGCCATCGCCCAGTCGCCGCCGGCGAGCGGCTTGGCCCAGATCTCGACGCCGCCGGCCCGCCAGTGCGGGAAGCCCTCGACGCCGAGCGGGTCCTGGTCGACGGCGATGACCTCCTCGTTGGTCAGGATCTGGCGCGTGCTCTCCGTCATCGTGCGGACGTCGTTGCCGGCGATGAGCGGGGCGTGGAGCATGGCCCACATCGCGAAGTGCGCCCGGTCCTCGTTCGGGCTCGGCATGTTGCCGACCTCCATCATGTCGGGGTCGTTCCAGTGCCCGGGCGCGGCGTGGACGCGGAGCCCGCGCTCGACCTGCATGTCGACGATCCGCATGACGCCGAACGAGTTCCAGTTGCCGTGGTTGACGACGCAGTCCCAGCAGTTGATGATGTCGCCGCTCGTCCGCCACATGTGGCCGACGTCCTTGCCCCACGTCCACGGGTCGTTCTCGCCCCACTCGCAGATCGAGAAGAAGATGGCGCGGCCGCTCGCGGCGAGCGCGTTCCGCATCGTCCGGTAGGCCTCGGTCGCGTCGCGGCCCTCCGTGTTGCACCAGTCGTACTTGAGGTAGTCGATCCCCCAGCGGGCGTACTGGAGCGCGTCCTGGTACTCGTAGCCCTGGCTGCCGGGCCGCCCGCCGCAGGTGCGGGTCCCGGCGTCGGAGTAGATCCCGAGCTTGAGGCCCTGGCCGTGGACGTAGTCGGCGAGGGCCTTCATGCCGGACGGGAAGCGCTCGGGGTCGGGCTGGATGAAGCCGTCGGCGTCGCGCTCGCCGTGCCAGCAGTCGTCGATGTTGACGTAGGTGTAGCCGGCCTCGCGCATGCCGCTCGCCACGATGGCGTCGGCCGTCTCGCGGATGAGGGCCTCGTCGATGTCGCAGCCGAACGTGTTCCAGCTGTTCCAGCCCATCGGCGGGGTCTCGGCGAGGCCGGCGGCCTTCGGCGCGTTCGCCTGCGCGTGGGCGGCGGGCGCCGCCAGGAGGACGGCGAGGAGGAGGAGTCGGGGCATGGGTCGGTTCCGGAGTGGAGGGGGCCGCCTCGGGACCGAGGCGGGCGGGGTCATCGGACGTGCGTGAGCGTCCCGCCGGACGCGGCGCCGCCGGCCTCGACGCGGTACAGGTAGAGCCCGCCCGGCAGGCCGCGCCCGTCGAGCGGGACGCGGTGGGCGCCGGCCGCGCGCGCGGCGCCGTCGAG
>CAXRFJ010000440.1:0-2656 GCA_964229475.1 Rubrivirga sp. | reverse complement strand
GGAAGGTACGGGGCCGGCCGGCCGGCCGACGACTCGTGGACCGCTCTATGACCGTTAGGCAACTTCCCTCTCGCTGGCGGCGTGGAACGGCTCCCCTCACCATCCGCCCCTCTCCCATGGCTAGCAGCCTCTTCTCCGTCTTCATCGTCCTCGCGGTCGTCGCGCTCGTCGCGGCCCTCCTGGGCTTCCGCGGCGTCGCGGGCCTGTCCGCGGACGTCGCCAAGATCGCCCTCGTCGCCGCCGTCATCCTGTTCGTGCTGGCGTTCGTGTTTTAGACGGCCCCCCCGTCGGTCGCGGCGCCCGGGCTTCGGTCCGGGCGCCGTTTTTTGTGGGGAGCCCCGCCTCCGACCCATGCGCCCTCGCCGTCTCGCGTTCGCCGCCCTCCTCGTCCTGTCCGGCTGCGCCGCCGGCGGCCCGGACGCGCTCGCCCCGGTCCTCCGCTCCGACCTGCCGAGGCCGGCTCAGTCGCTCTTGGCGGACGTCGCCCGCGCGGTCGAGGCCCACGACTGGGACGCCTACCGCGCGACGCTCAGCCCGGAGGAGTTCGGCGAGGCCGTCGGATTCCTCGTCGGCGGCGGGCGGGACCGGACGGCCGCGGTTTCGGAGACGATGGAGTCGGCGATGAGCCTCGGCTGGGTGAGCACGCGGGTCTTCCCCGAGGGCGCCGACCGGGCCACGGCGCGGACCGCGGGCCTCGACCGGATCGTCACGCTGCGGTTCGACGCCGTCACCGACCGTCGGCCGCAGTTCGACCAGCTGAGCGTGGGCGGGCGGGTGACACTCGACGACGGAACAACGCTCCCGGTCTCGGTTACCGTCCTGTGGCCCTCCGGCCCCGACCCCGTCCTCGCCGTCCCCCAAGGCTAGATGCCCCGCGCCCTCGTCCTCCAGTCCGCCGCCGCCCCCCAGCCCGCCGTCACCGAGGTGGCCGACGCCGACCTCCCCGACGGCGACGTCCTGATCGACGTCTCCCACTCCAGCCTCAACTACAAGGACGGCCTGGCCGTGACCGGCACGGGGAAGATCGTCCGCGGCGCGTTCCCGTTCGTGCCCGGCATCGACCTCGCCGGGACCGTGGCCGAGTCCGCCTCGGACGACTGGCGGGCCGGCGACCGCGTCGTGCTGACGGGGTGGGGGACCGGCGAGGACCGCTGGGGCGGGTTCGCCGAGCGGGCCCGCGCCCGCTCCGAGCACCTCGTCGCGCTCCCCGACGGCCTCTCCGCGGAGGACGCGATGTGGATCGGGACGGCCGGCTTCACGGCCATGCTGAGCGTGCTCGCGCTCGAGGACCACGGCGTCGACGCCGGCGACGGGCCGGTCGCGGTGACCGGCGCCTCCGGCGGCGTCGGGTCCACGGCGACGGCGCTGCTGGCGGCGGCGGGCTACGAGGTCCACGCCGTAACCGGGACCGAGAGCGCCCACGACTACCTCCGCAGTCTCGGGGCGGCCGCGATCCTCGGCCGCGAGGCGCTGTCGGACGACGAGGGCGGGCCGCTGCAGAAGGGCGTCTGGGCCGGCGCCGTCGACTCGGTCGGCGGGACGACGCTCGCGACGCTCCTGGCCCAGGCGCGGCGCCACGCCTGCGTCGCCGCGTGCGGGCTCGCCGGCGGGCCGAGCCTCAACACGACGGTCTTCCCTTTCATCCTCCGAGGCGTCACGCTCGCGGGCATCGACTCGAACACCGCGCCGACATCGCTCCGCGAGGAGGCCTGGGCCCGACTGGCGCAGGCCGTCGAGACGGGCGCGCTGGCCGACGTCCAGAAGACCGTGATCGGGCTCGGCGACGTGCCCGCGTGGAGCGACCGGATCGTGGCGGGCGACACCGTCGGCCGCGTCGTCGTCGACGTCCTCCGCTGATGGCGACCGTCTCGCTGTGGCAGCGCCCCCCGCGCATCGAGGCCGACGTCGCGATCGTCGGCGGCGGCGTCATCGGCACGGCGACGGCGTGGGCGCTCCGCCGGCTCGACCCGGGCCTCCGCGTCGCGATCCTCGAGGCCGAGCGCCTGGCCCACGGCGCGAGCGGCCGGAACGCCGGGTTCTTGCTCCTCGGGACCGCGTCCGACTACGCCTCGGCCGTCGAGCAGTACGGGCGCGACGCCGCGCGGCGGATCTGGGCGTTCACCGCCGAGGCCTTCCGCCTCGCCGCCGAGGTGGGGGAGGCCGAAGATGTGGGGTTCGTTCGGACTGGGTCTGTTATTGCATCTGCCGATGCGCCCGAGACGGACCGACTGCACCGGGCCCACAGGCTGCTGGCGGAGGACGACGTGCAGACTGCGTTCCTCACCGGCGGCGAGGCGGACCGGCAGATCGGCGGGGTCGGCTTCTCGGGCGCGCTCGTCGTGCCGGAGGGCGGGGCCATCGACCCGGCCCGGCTCGTGCGCGCGCTGGCGCGGCTCAGCGGGGCGGAGGTCCGCGACCACTGGCGCGTCGCGCACGTCGAGCCTGAGGGCGGGCGCGTCCGGCTCGGCGCCGAGGGCGGGGGGGAGGCCGTCGCCGACCGCGTCCTCGTCGCCACGAACGCGTACCTGCCCCGTCTTCTCCCCGGCCTCTCG
The DNA here is from genome assembly GCA_964229475.1 of Rubrivirga sp. GTDB lineage: Bacteria > Bacteroidota > Rhodothermia > Rhodothermales > Rubricoccaceae > Rubrivirga. Next base: position 104 of record CAXRFJ010000440.1, on the reverse strand, counting down.
CCGGTCGTCCGGCCCGTCCGCGCGCAGATGCTGGCGACGGCGCCCGCGCCGCCCACGCTCGCCGCGCCGGTCTACTCGCACGAGGGCTACTTCTACGTCCGTCA
>CAXRFJ010000439.1:0-2737 GCA_964229475.1 Rubrivirga sp. | reverse complement strand
GCGCGGCGGCCGGGCCCCCCTCGGCGCCGCGGCGGGCGGCCTCGGCGTCCGCCAGCGCGCCGAGCTGGGCGTGGACGATCTGCTCGAGGTGCCGCCGCGCGATGCCCGGGAGGGCGTAGCGGAACGAGATGACCTCGCCCTGCTCGGTAAACCGGATCCGCCCGGTCTGCGCGACCGGCGGCATCGCGCGGATGGCCTGCCCCGCGCGCCCCCCGCCGCGCCCGACGGTCCCGCCGCGCCCGTGGAAGTAGCGGAGCTCGACGCCGTGCTGGCGGCACGTCTCGGCGATGGCGCCCTGGGCCTTGTGGAGCGACCAGTTGGCCTGCCAGTAGCCGCCGTCCTTGTTCGAGTCGGAGTAGCCGAGCATGACCTCCTGCATCCCGCCGCGCGCCTCGAGGTGCTTCGCGTAGACCTCGTTGGTGAACAGCTGCTCCAGGAGCGCCGGCCCGGCCTCGAGGTCGGCGATGGTCTCCAACAGCGGGGCCACGTCGAGCGGGCTCTCGACGCGCCCGTCCTGCATCCGCCACAGCCCGACCTCCTTGGCCAGCAGGAGCACCTCCAGCACGTCGCTCACGGCGTCGGTCATGGAGATGATGTAGTTGCCGATGGACTCGGGCTCGGCCTCGAGCGCGGCCTTCGCCACGCGGAGCGGCGCGAGCACGCGGTCGGTGTCCTCGGCCACCTCGCCGCCGAGGCGGATGAACGGCCGCGGGTTCTTCAGCTCGCGCGTGAGGAGCGCCAGCCGCTCGGCTTCCCCGAGGCCGGCGTAGTCGGCCTCGACGTCGGCGCGGGCGAGGAGGTCGGCGACGGCGGCCTCGTGGAGGCGGGAGTGCTGGCGGAGGTCGAGCGCGGCGAGGTGGAACCCGAACGTGGCCGCGCGGACGCGGGCGTCGGCGAGCGGGCCGGCGTCGGCGAGGTGCGGGAGGCCGGCCGTGCGGAGCGCCTCGGCGATGAGGTCGAGGTCCGAGCGGAAGGCGGCCGCGTCGTAGGCTGGCGCCGGGCCGGGCCGGCGGGCCTGGCCGGAGTCGCCGTCGGGGAGCGTCTCGATGAGCCGGTCCAGCTTGTGCGCCATCTGCATGAGCTTGAGACGGACCGGCTCGTGCGCGTTCTGGCGCCAGCGGCGCTCCGGGAGTGGCGCCGCCTCGCGGTCGGCCTCGATGGCGAGGCGGAGCGCGTCGCCGAGGTCGACCTGCTGGTCGCTCACCGACAGGACCACGCGGAGCCCTTCGAGCGCGCGGCGGTGGAGCCGGAGCGCGTCCTCGCGGTGCGCGCGGAGCGTCCACTCCGTGACCTCGGCCGTGACGTTCGGGTTGCCGTCGCGGTCGCCGCCGATCCACGAGCGGTAGCGGAGGAACGCCGGCGTCTCGCCGGCCTCCTCGCCGTACGTCTCGCGGAAGGCCCGCCGGAGGTCGGCGTGGATCTCGGGGACGACGTCCCACACGCTCGTCGCCACGAAGTAGAGCCCGTGGCGGACCTCGTCGCGGACGGTCACGGCACTCGGGCGGACCTCGTCGGTGGCGAGGAGGAGGCGGAGCCGGCGGAGCGCCTCGGCCTCGGCGTCGGCGGCCTCGTCGGGCGTCAGCGGGGCCTGGCCGGTGAGCCGGTCGAGCGCCTCGGCGGCGGCCTGCTGGTGGAGCAGGACCGTCCGGCGGCGGGCCTCGGTCGGGTGCGCCGTGAACGTCGGCTGGATGTCGAGCCGGGCGACGAGCGCGCGGGCCTCCTCGGCCGACCGCCCCGACGCCTTGAGGCCGGCGACGACCTGGGCCACGGACTCCCCGCGCGGGGCCTCCGGCGTGGCCGTCATCGCCCGCTCGCGGTTGACGCGGACGATCTCGATCTGCTCGGCCTTGTTGACGAGGTGGAAGTACGCCGTGAGCGTGCGGAGCACGGCCTCCAGCGTCTCCACCGGCGTCGCCTCGATGTCGGCCGCCAGCGCGTCGAAGGCGGCCGGGCCGTCCTCGCGGACGCGGGCGAGCCAGCCGGCGGCCGTCTCGGCCGGGCCGTCGCCGTAGCGCTCGCGCGCGACCTGGAGCACGAGCCGCTCCACGAGGGCGACGCGGCGGGCGTGGACGGCGGTGAGGCCGGCGGCGGTGGCGGCGTCGAGGGCGGCGGGGTCGGGCACGGGACGGGCGGGGGCGACGGGCCGTCAAGGTACCCGGCCCCCCCGGCGGCGGTCCCCCCGATCGCCGGAAGCGCTTCGGCCCCGCGGGTCCGCCCACCTCGGTCCCGAGGCGGGCGGGGGGCGTGCTTGCGCCTCGCCCGGCGGGGCGGACGCCGCTAGCCTCCGGCCATGCGCCTGCTCCTCCTCGCCCTCCTCTGCGCCGCCGCCCACGCACAGCCCCTCGTCGACGTGTCCGTCGCCGGGGGCGTCGTCGGGACGCAGTACGACGCCGCGAGCGTGCCGTCGGACGTCGCCGGGACGGGAGCGGTCGCGGTGGCGGTCACGCCCGGCCTGCCGCGCGGGCTCCGCGGCGTGGCGACGGTCGCGTTCGGCTCGGGCGCCGGGCGCTCCGACGACGGGCGGCTGGCGTCGGTCGGCGTGGGCGTCGAGGCGCCCCTCAGCGGCGGGCGGAACGGCGTCTACGTCGCGCTCGGCGCTGCCTGGCTCGACCTCGACACCTACGACCCCTCGGGGTGCGTCCCCGACGACGGGTGCCTGTTCGAGAGCATCGCCGTCCTCCCCCACACGGGGCTGGCCGCGACCGGCGGCCTCGGCGCGCCCGTGCCGGGCGGCCGG
>CAXRFJ010000438.1:0-3124 GCA_964229475.1 Rubrivirga sp. | reverse complement strand
GCATGCGCTCGCTCCGTCTGTCTCTCGCCGCGTTCGCCGTCCTCCTCACCGGCTGCGACTCCGTCGGCCCCGGCCTGCCGGCCCTGCCCGAGGCCGACGCCGAGGCGTGGGACGAGATGCTGGTCGCCGTCAACGCCCTCCGGGCCGAGGGCGCGGTTTGCGGCGGGGAGTGGCAGGACCCGGCCCCGGCCCTCGTCTGGGACGCCCGGCTCGAGGCCGCGGCGCACCGCCACTCGGCCGACATGTCCGAGCACGACCGGTTCTCGCACCGCGGCAGCGACGGGCTCGACACGGGCGAGCGCGTCCGCCGGGCCGGCTACGACTGGCGCGTCGTCGGGGAGAACATCGCGCGCTACCAGCGGTCGGTCCCCGAGGTCATCGAGGACTGGGTCGAGAGCCCGGACCACTGCCGCCAGCGCCTGAGCCCGCGCTTTTTCGAGATCGGCGCCGCCGAGGTCGACGGCTACTGGACCCAGGTCTTCGGCGTCCCGCGGTAGGACCGGGGCGGGGCGCAGGGGCTCGGGAGGCAGGGGCCAGTCCGCTATCGGCTCGCCGACCCCCGGTCACAGCCGGTGGATGCGCCGGACGGCGGCCGCGAGGGGGGCGAGGTCGACGGGCGGCCGCGACGTCGGGCCGAAGGGGTCGTCGACGAGGGCGGTGGGGTCCGCGAGACGGCGGAGGACGGTGGCGACGCTGGCGGCCAGGACGTCGGGCAGGTAGCCGCCCTCCAGCGTGACGACGAGCCGGCCGCCGGCCTCGGCGTCGGCGATCTCCCGGATCACACCGGCCGTCTCGGCCAGCCCCGCGACGCTCAGGTTGAGGCCCGCGAGGGGGTCGAGGCGGTGCGGGTCGGCGCCGAACGAGAGGACCACGAGGTCGGGCCGGAAGCGCGCCGCGAGCGGGGGGAGGACGTCGCGGTAGAGCGCGGCGACCTCGTCGCCCGTCCCGCCCGGGATCGGGAGGTTGACCGTGCCCCCCTCGCCGGCCTCGGCGCCCGTCTCGTCGAGGCGGCCCGTGCCGGGGTAGATCCCGTCCTGGTGCGCCGAGACGACGAGCACCGACGGGTCGTCGTAGAAGCACTCCTGCGTCCCGTTCCCGTGGTGGACGTCGAGGTCGACGACGAGGACGCGGTCGGCGCCGTGCGCCATCTGGGCGTGCCGCGCGGCGATGGCGGCGTTGGCGAGGAGGCAGAACCCCATCGCCTGCGCCGGCCGCGCGTGGTGCCCGGGCGGCCGGGCGATGGCGAACGCGTTGTCGGCCGCGCCCGTCATCACGGCGTCGACGAGCGCGAGCAGGTTGCCGGCCGACTGGCGGGCCACGTCGAACGAGGCCGGCGTCGCGTAGGTGTCGACGTCGAGGTCGCCGCCGCCCCGCTGGCAGAAGGCCTCGATCAGGTCGAGGTACTCGGGAAAGTGGACCCGCTCGAGCGCCGCCCGCCGGGCCGGCGGGGCGTCGAGGCGGGGGAGGGCGGCCAGGAGCGGGTCCGCCTCGATGGCCGCGCGGACGGCCTCCAGCCGGGCCGGGCGCTCGGGGTGGCCGGGCTCGGCGTGGCGCGCGTGGTCGTCGAGGAACGTGGTGGCGGTCACGGGTCGACCGGCTTCGGCAGGCACACGTAGGCCCGCTCGCGGCGCGCTTCGAGGGCGCCGGCCGTCGGGGCCCCCGCGGCCTGGCTCAGCTCGCGGACCGTCCCGTCGCGCTGCAGGATGCAGATGCTCTCGCCCGTCGCGTCGTACGCCGCCAGCCGCGCGACGCCGGTCGCCACGTAGAGGTCGGCGTCGCGCGGGGCGTCGTCGCGGGACGAGAGGCCCTCGGCGACGAGCCACGCGGCCGTCCGGGCCTGCCAGTCCTCGACCTGGGCGTCGGTGGGCGGCGCGTCGAGCGGCGTCGTGCGGAACAGGTCGCGGTCCAGAAACCGGCGCGCGAGGTCGGCGAGGACGCGGTCCTCGGAGGCCGTCCACCGCTTGAGGCTGTAGAGGACGTCGGGGTCGTCGAGGGCCGTGTAGGCGTCGAGGAGCGCGTCGTGGCGGTCGGCGTCGGGGTCGAGGTCGTCGGCCGTGGCCTCGTCGGCGAGGAAGAAGGCGAGGCTGGGCGCCGTGTGCGCGAGGGCCGGGTCGGTGCCCCACCGCTCGCGGGCCCGCGCGAACGTCGCCCGGAGGACGTGGTCGGCGGCGAGGACCGTCTTGTGGAGGTAGACCTGCCAGTACATCAGCCGGCGGCTGAGGAGCACGTTCTCGACGGCGTAGGCGCCCTTGGCCTCGATCACGATCCGCCCGTCGTGGACCCGCATCGTCTTGATGATCCGGTCGACGCCGACGACGCCCTCGGCCACGCCCGTGTAGAACGAGTCGCGGCGGAGGTAGTCGAGCCGGTCCATGTCGAGCTGGCTCGCGACGAGGCTGTGGAAGAACGGCCGGGCGTAGGTCCCGTCGAAGATGGCGAGCGCCGTCGCGAGGCGGCCGCCGAGGCGGCGGTCGAGCCGCGCCATCAGCGCCCGGCTCATCCGCTCGTGGTGGAACGGGCGCCCGCTCGGGCCCGGCCGCAGGAGCTGGTGCTCGAGCGTGTGGGAGAACGGCCCGTGCCCGACGTCGTGGAGGAGCGCCGCCGCCCGCGCCCCGTCGATCTCGTCGACGTCCATGAGCGTCCCCTTCTCGCGGATCGTGTCGAGCGCCTCGCCCATCAGCGCCATGGCCCCGATCCCGTGCTCGAACCGCGTGTGGACGGCGCCGGGGAAGACCAGGAATCCCAGCCCGAGCTGGCGGATCCGGCGGAGCCGCTGGACCTCCGGCGTCTCGACGAGCTCCAGCACGAGGCCCTTGGGGACCGACACGAACCCGTGGACGGGGTCATTGAAGAGGGTGAACCGACTCGACAAAGGCTTGCGGGGGAGAGGGGAGGCGGTCTACCCTCCCGGCCCGCCGAGGTGCCCATGCCCCGTTTGCTCCCCTGTTGTGTCGACGTGCCCGCTGCCGAGGGCCTGGTGCGCTACGGCCTCGACGAGCTCCTCCGCGGCCTCGGCCTCGCGCCCGAGTGGACGGGCCGCGCCGCCGCCCGCCTCGTCGTGTCGACGGACGCGGGGGCGGGCGACGCGCTCTGGTTCCGCGTCACGCCGCAGGCGCGCGCCGAT
>CAXRFJ010000437.1:0-4286 GCA_964229475.1 Rubrivirga sp. | reverse complement strand
CTCACCGCCCGTTCACCGGCCCTCTCCCCCGCCGCCACGCCCGCCTCGGCGCCGGGGCGGTCCCCCCCGGCCCTCCGGCGCGCGATGAGGCGCGAGCCGACCAGCGGCGGCAGGCCCCACACGCCGGCGACCGAGCCCCCGACCGCCACCCCGGTGGGGACGCCCGCGTCGCGGAGCCCCAGGAACACGGGCCGCGCGACGTGCCCGCCCGTCGCCATCACGAGGCCGACGTACGACCACGCCATCCACATGTAGTGGCCCTCCAGCCACCCCGGCCGCCGCCGCCACGCGACGACCACGCCGGCCACCACCGTCGTCAGGCTCACGGCGGCCGCGACGTGGAACGGCCCGTAGCCCGCCCAGAGCGGAGTCGTGTCGCGGAGACCGACCGAGAGCACGCACAGCCCGACCATCGCTCCGGCGTACACCCGGCCGACGGCCCGGTGCGGCCCGTCCCCTTTCCGGCGAGCGAGGACGACCGCGCCGGTCACGAGCGCCATGCCCCCGAGGGCCGTGTGAAGCGAGAGGACGGTAGGCATGCCGGCGAAAGGGGGCTCGCCCCCTACCGGGCAAGAACCCCGGTGGGTTTCACCGACGCCCCCCAGCGCCCGCTCCAGAGGGAACCGAACACGAGCAGGCCGTCGGCGCCAGGCGTGTGGAGGGCCGCGTGGGTCAGGAGCCAGGGGCCCCGCCCCCGGCCGAGACGGTCCGCGCGCTCCGCAAGGCCGGCCCCGTCAACGCGGCCCCACAGGTGGAGCCGCCACTGCGACGGACGTACGGACCCGCTCGAAAAAGCCCGGGTCGGTCAGCATCTGCGTCGTGAAGTCGGCGAAGGCCTGGCCGTAGAACCAGGTCTCGAAGACGTGCCGCGGGAGGCCCTGGACGAACAGCGCGACGACGACCCCCGCCTCGGGCGCCGTCCCGCCGGCGGGCCCCCTCGCCTCGGCGCGGGGGCGGGCGTACGCGACGCGGGTGAGCACGCCGGCCACGCTCCCGCCCTTCAGCCCGTACGCCTCGAACCGATCTCGGGACCACCCGAACTCCATCGGCCAATCGAGCACGTCGGCGACGTGCGCCGAGACGGAGTCGGAGACGAGGGCGCCCTGGTAGGCCCGCGCCAGGAGCCCCGCGTAGTCCTCGGCGGTCCCGGCCGGGAGGGCGTGGCTGTTCCTTCGCTGCTCGACATAGCTCAGTCGGATCGGGTTGAGCACCTGGGCGACCCGGTTCCAGCGTCGGTACCCCGGGTCCGAGCGGTACCGGTCCGCCCGGGCGAACGCGGCGTCCGGCGTCACGGGCGTTCCCCAGGCGTTCGCCCCCCCGAACAGCCCGCTCAGAGGGAGCGGGGCGTCCGACGAGGCGGCACCGGCCCGGACCGGGGAGCGGAGGACCGCGTCGCGCCCCAGCCGCCCGATGAGGTAGTCGGTCGCGGCGTTGCTGCTGTGGCGGATCATGACCCGCGCCACGTCGTCGAGCGCGACGGTCCCCTCGCGGACGCGGCCCGCCCGGAGCCAGGCCAGCGCCTGCCGGTGTGCCCCGCCGTCGGTGAGGGGGACGCAGCAGGCCCCGATCGAATCGAGCGGGACGCGCTCGGCGGGGTCGAGTCGGCCCGCCTCGACCTGTCGGGCGTACTCCACGAGGACGAGCACCTTCATCGTCGAGGCGAGCGGGCGCGGGACCTCGGGGTGGTGATAGAGCCCTCGCTCGGGGGCGTCGGTCCAGTAGGCCACGAGCGAGAACTCGTCGGGGTGAGCCGTGAGGTACTCGAGGACGCCGTCCGCCGAGTCGAGCTGGCTCGGCGTCCACCCCGGCCGTTCGAGGTACGACAGCGAGTACACGTCGGACCCGATGCCGAAGAGGGTCTGGCAGCCTCCCAACAGAGCGACCACGGCCAACCACGTCAACGGGCGAACCGTTCGGACCATGCCACGAGAGGCGAAACGGCGAGAAGATAGAGCCCCACACGACGAGCACACCGCCGGCCCCACCGAGCCCCCGAGGCGGACGGGCTCAGGCCGCCGCGGCGACCTCCAGCTCCGCCTCGGCGACGCCCGCGAGCGTGGGGCTCGCGACCGCCTCGTCGGTCTCGACGGCCCCGTCGCGGAGGCGGACGACGCGGCGGGCGTGCGCGGCGATGTCGTCCTCGTGGGTCACCACGAGCAGCGTGTTGCCCTGGCGGTAGAGGAGCTCGAACAGGCGCATGATCTCCTCCGACGTCGTCGAGTCGAGGTTGCCGGTCGGCTCGTCGGCGAGGAGGATGGCCGGGCGGTTGACGAGGGCCCGGGCCACGGCCACGCGCTGGCGCTGGCCGCCGGAGAGCTCGTTCGGCTTGTGGTCGAGCCGGTCCCCCAGGCCGACGCGCCGGAGCGCCTCGGCCGCCCGCTCCTTCCGCTCGGCCCGCCCGACGCCGGCGTAGACGAGCGGGAGCTCGACGTTCTGGAGGCAGTCCTGCCGCGGGAGCAGGTTGAAGGTCTGGAAGACGAACCCGATCTCGCGGTTGCGGACCTCGGCGAGCTCGTCGTCGGTGAGCCGGCCCACGTCGCGGCCCTCCAGCCGGTACGTCCCCTCCGTCGGCACGTCGAGGCAGCCGATCACGTTCATCAGCGTGCTCTTGCCCGAGCCCGACGGGCCCATGATGGCGACGTACTCGCCGCGCTCGACGCCCAGCGAGCACCCCCGGAGCGCGTGGACCTCCTGGGTCCCCATCCGGTAGGTCTTCCAGACGTCGGCGATGTCGATGACCATGGGTCGGAGTGTGCGAGGGATCGAGTGAGCGAGGGGGCAAGCGAGGGAGCGCGAGCGACGACGGGGTCACTCGCGGGCTCGTCTACTCGTCCACTCTCACGGCGTCGCCGTCGGCGATCTCGGTGCGGAGGAGGCGGAACGGGCCGGTGATGACGGTCTCGCCCCCGGTGAGGCCCTCGCGGATCTCGATGTGCGTGTCGTCGGCGATGCCGGTGCGGACCTCGCGCATGACGGCCGCGCCGTCCTCGACGACGAACACGACGCGGCGGAGCTCCTCGTCCTCGGGCACGGCGTCGGGGTCGGCCGCGTCGTCGCCGGCGGCGCGGGCCTTCCGGCGGCGCTCGCGCTCGACCTCGTTGATGTCGCGGACGGTCACGGCCTGGATGGGCACGACGACGGCCTCGGGCACGGACCGCGTGTAGATGTCGACGGTCCCGCTCATGCCGGGCCGGAGGACGGGGCCGGGCGCGCTGGGGACGCCCTCCTCGGGCGCGCGCCCGGCGTCCTCGGCCGTGCCGCCGGCCGCCGCGAGGCGGACGACGACGGGGAAGTTGGTCACGGCCTGGGCCGTCCCCGCGTTCTGGATCCGCGCCGAGTTGGCGATCTGGGCCACGGCACCCGAGAGCGCCTCGTCCGGGTACGCGTCGACCTCGACGCGCGCCGAGTCGCCGACCTCGACGTTGACCACGTCGTTCTCGTTGACGTCGATCTCCATGGTCATGGCGTCGAGCCGGGCGATCCGCATGAGCTCGGTCCCGCTCATCGTCGCCGTCCCGACGACGCGCTCGCCGAGCTCGACGTTGAGCTGGCTGACGGTCCCGGACATGGGCGCGTAGATGGCGGTCCGCGCGAGCTCCTGGTTGGCGCGGCGGGCGCCGGCGCGGGCGCCCTGGACCTGCGTCTGCGCGCTGCGGACGCGCTGCTGGGCGCTCCCGACGCGGGCCTCGGCGCCGGAGACGGCCTGGCGGGCGGCCTGCTCGGCGGCCGCGGCCACCTCGAACGCGCCGCGCGCGGCGTCGAGGTCCATGGCCGGCGCCACGTCGCGGTCGAACAGGTCCTGCTGGCGCTCGAGCGCGCGCTCGGCCCGCTCCCGCTCGGCCGTCGCGCGGGCGAGGTCGGCACGGGCCTGGGCGACGGAGCGCTGGGCCTCGGTCACGGCGCTCTGCGCCTCGCCGACGCCGCTCTGGGCCGTCGCGATCTGCGAGCGCGCCCGCTCGGCCTCGGTCACGTAGAAGTCGGGCTGGATGCGGACGAGGAGGTCGCCCTGGTTCACGCGGTCGCCCTCCTCGACGGCCAGGAAGATGATCTCGCCCGATACGTCGGACGAGATGGCCACCTCGACCTCGGAGGCCACGGTCCCGGACGCCGTCACGGTCTGCGTGATCGTCCGGACGCGGGCCTCGGCCGTCTCGACCTCGACGCCCTCCTCGCCCCCGCCGAGCACCGCGGCGACGCCGACGAGCCCGACCAGCAGCACGCCGAGGCCGATCAGGATCTTCTTCGAGGGGGACAGTGCGGGGGGGTGGCGGAACCGGGAGTCGGGG
>CAXRFJ010000436.1:0-2826 GCA_964229475.1 Rubrivirga sp. | reverse complement strand
GGCCCAAACGGCCCCTCGGTCCAGCCCATTCCGAGGGACCTCCCCGGCCCCGGTCGCGTTCGGGCCCCGCACCCGACTCCCCCCTCATGCGCATCGCCCTCGCTGGCACCGGGCGGATGGGCCAGGCCGTCGAAGCCGTCGCCGCCGAGCGCGGCCACGCCGGAGTGGCCCCGTTCGACGCCGAGACGCCGCTCCTCGACGCCCGCGACGCCTCGGCCCTGAACGACGCCGACGTCGTCGTCGACTTTTCCGTCCCGGCCGTCGCGCTCGACCAGATCCACCGCTACTGCTTCTGGGGCGTCGACGCCGTGGTCGGCACGACGGGGTGGACCGACGACCTCCCGAAGGTCCGCGACTGGGTGGAGGAGGGGCAGAACGGGGTCCTCTGGGCGCCGAACTTCTCGCTCGGCCTCGCGCTCGTCTCCCGCGCGATCGCCGGGCTGCTCCCGCTCCTCGACCGGCTCGACGAGTACGACGTGGCCGTCCACGAGGCCCACCACACGGGCAAGCTCGACAGCCCCAGCGGCACGGCCCTCCGGCTGGCGGACGAGCTGCTCGGCGGGCTCGGCCGGAAGTCGCGCGTCGAGACCGAGACCCAGCACGGCGCCATCGACGCCGACGCGCTCCACGTCACGAGCCAGCGCCTCGGGTGCGTCCTCGGCGAGCACACGGTCGCGCTCGACAGCGACGTCGACCAGATCCGGATCGTCCACACGGCCAAGAGCCGGCGGGCCTTCGCGCTCGGCGCCGTCCGCGCCGCCGAGTGGGTCGCCGGCCGGCGGGGCCTGTTCACGCTGGACGACATGATCGACGACACGGAGGGATAGGGGGTGTGGGATGGAGGGATGAGGGGCGTTCGGAGCCCAGAGGCTCGTCCCGCGTTTGCCCCATCCCTCGATCCCGCATTCCGAATCCCGCTTGCCCCCTGCCATGGGTCCCGACCGCCAGCCGCTCTTCCGGGGGACCGCCCCCGCCCTCGTCACGCCGTTCACGGCCTCCGGCGACGCGCTCGACGAGGCCGCCCTCCGGGGGCTCATCGACTTCCAGATCGAGGGGAGCCCCTTCGGGGGGGAGGCCTTCGACGGCGTCGAGGCGCTCGTCGTCCTCGGCACGACCGGCGAGAACCCGACGGTCTCCGACGCCGAGCGGCGGCGGCTCGTGGACCTCGCCCTCGAGCACACGGCCGGGCGCGTGCCCGTCATCGTCGGGACCGGGACGAACGCGACGGCCCACTCGGTCGAGTACTCCCGCCAGGCCGCCGAGGCGGGCGCGGACGGGCTCCTCGTCGTCGGGCCGTACTACAACAAGCCGACGCCGGACGGCGTGCTCGGCCACGTCGCCGCCATCGCCGACGCGACCGACTGCCCCATCGTCCTCTACAACGTGCCGGGGCGGACGGGCTCGAACCTCACCGCCGAGACCACGCTCCGCATCGCCGAGGCGGTCCCGTCGGTCGTCGGGGTGAAGGAGGCGAGCGGGAACCTCAACCAGATCGCCGACCTCCTCGCCGGCGTGCCGGAGGGCGTCGCGGTCTACTCCGGCGACGACGACCTCGCGTTCCCGACCGTCTGCCTCGGCGGCGACGGCCTCGTGTCGGTCATCGCCAACACGGCGCCGGGGCCGGTCGCCGAGATGATCCGCCGGGCGCTGGAGGACGACGTGGCCGGCGCGCGGCGGCTCCACTACGCGCTCCTCGACGCGATGCGGGCGAGCTTTTTCGAGTCGAACCCGGCGCCCGTCAAGGCCGTCCTGGCCGCGCAGGGCCGGTGCGAGCCGGCGCTCCGCCTCCCGCTCGCGCCGCTCTCCGACGGGGCCCGCGAGCGCGTGATGGCCGCCTACGCCGATCTTGTCGCGGCCGGCACCTCCTCCACCGCCTGATGCCCTACCGCCCCGACCTCGAGACCACGCGCGCCCGCTTCGCCGAGGCCTGGAACACCGACGACCCCGACCGCCGGTGGTCGCTCGTCCACGCCTGCGCCGCCTCCGACGTGTCCTACCTCGGGCCGGCGTCGGACCGGCCCGTCGCGGGCCAGGCCGCGCTCGCGGCGTTCCTCGGCCTACCCGACGACGAGCCGAGCGACGAGCCCGCGCTGGTCGAGATCGGGCCGTTCGACCTGCTCCACGACTGGGTCCGCGCCGCGTGGCGCCAGTCGGCCGGCGGCGACGCCCGGACGGGCCTCCTCGTCGCCCGCGTCGACCGCGAGCACCGCCTCGTCGAGATCCTCCACTTCGTGGACTGATCTCGGGGTCCAGAGTCCATCGGTTCGGCGTCCGGCGACGGCTCGCGCGCCTGCACCTTCCCAGTCCCCAGTCCCCAGTCCCCCGCATGACCGACCTCGACGCCCTCCGCTCCGCCATCGACCGCCACACTGGGGCGGACGCGCCCGGCCCCGATGCCCGCGACGTCTTCGAGCAGCTTCTCGACGCGCTCGAAGCCGGCGAGGTCCGCGCCGCCGAGCGGGCCGACGACGGGACGTGGACGGCCAACGCGTGGGTCAAGCGCGGCATCCTCCTCGGCTTCCGCCTCGGCGAGATCGTCGACCAGTCGGTGCCGGGCTTCGCGTTCTTCGACAAGGACACGTACCCGACGCAGCCGATCGGGCTCGACCGCGGCGTCCGCGTCGTGCCGGGCGGGTCGACGGTCCGCCGCGGGGCGTACCTCGCGCCGGGCGTCGTGTGCATGCCGCCGATGTACGTCAACGTGGGCGCCTACGTCGGCGCCGGGACGATGGTCGACAGGTGGACCCGCTCGTGGGGAGCTGCGGGCAGATCGGCGTGCGGGTCCACCTGTCGGCGGCGGCCCAGGTCGGTGGCGTGCTCGAGCCC
>CAXRFJ010000435.1:0-9200 GCA_964229475.1 Rubrivirga sp. | reverse complement strand
CGAGGTCGCGGGCGGCCTCGTAGAGCGGCCCGGGCCCGATCCGCTGGGCCGCCAGCGCCATCGCGATGTTCGACGACTTGGCGATGGCCTGGGCGAACGTGATCCGGCCGTAGGCGTGGGCGTCCTGGACCGTCCGCCCGTGGAAGACGCGCCAGCCCTGGCCCGTGTCGAACACGTCCTCGGGCGCGACGGCCCCGCTCTCGACGGCGGCGATGGCGGTGACCAGCTTGAACGTCGAGCCCGGCTCGATCCGGTCGACGACGGCGTGGTTGCGGCGGGCGGCGTCGGAGTAGGCGCCGGCCCGGTTGGGGTCGTACGTCGGGACGTTGGCCATCGCGAGGATCGCGCCCGTCTTGGGGTCGAGGGCGACGGCCGTGCCCCAGGCGGCCCCGGCCGCCTCGACGCCCCGCGCGAGCTCCTCCTCGAGGATCGCCTGCCGCACGAGGTCGATGGTGAGGACCACGTTGTCGCCCTGGCGCGGGTCCACGCGCGTCCCGCCCACGACGGCGCGGACGTGGCCGCGGCGGTCGCGCTGGACGGCCTGCCGGCCGGGCGTGCCCTGGAGCGCGTCGTCGAGCGTCATCTCGAGGCCGGCCACGCCGCGGAGGTCGCGCGTGACGTGCCCGAGCACGTGGGCCGCGCGCGAGCCGTAGTTGTAGCGCCGCTGGTACGAGCCCTGCACGATGAGCCCGCGGAAGCCGCCCGCGTCGAGCGCCTCCTTCGACGCCTCGTCGAGGTCGCGCACGAGGACCACGTACTGCCGGCTCGACCGGTCCGCGACGCGCTGGCGGAAGTGGGCCGCGCCCCGGCCCGTGAGCTCGCCGAGGAGGGCGTAGAGTTCGTCGGCCTTCTCCTCGAAGCCCGCGACCGTCGGGTCGGCCGCCACCTCGAACCGCGCCGTGTTGACGACGAGCGCGCGGCCGCGGCGGTCGAGGATCGCGCCCCGCTGCGCCGCCAGCTCGATCACGCTCTCCGACTGGCGCTCGCCCTGCGCGCGCAGCTCGTCGCCGTCCTCGAGCTGGATCCGGACGAGCTGCGCGGCCACGAGGACCGGCAGCGCCAGGAGCAGCACGAAGACGCCGTACAGCCGGGTGAGGATGGAGTCGCGAGCGGCGATGGGTGTGGGTGGGTGCGTAGTCCGTGGTGCGTGGGGGAGTCCCACGCTCCACGCGCTACTCGCTAGAGAGGCGGATGGTGGGGCCGTAGGCGATGCCTTCCTCGAGGCCGAGGGTCGCCGCCGCGGACATGACGGCGCGGGGGCCCATCATCCGGTCGACGTCGCCCTGGAGGCGCTGGTGGGTCAGGCGGAGCCGCTCGTTCTCGCGTCGGGCGTCCTGGAGGGCGTCGAGCGTGGCGCGCGTCGCGTATGCGTGGCCGAGGAAGAACGTGAGCACGAGGCAGACGGCCAGCGTCGTCAGCCCGAAGCGGAGGCTGGGGACGGCGTCGAGCGGGCGGGCCCGGCGGATCTTCTTTTCCGCTTCCTTCCTGGCCTTCTTGGCCCCGGCCTTCGCCCGCTTCGCCCCGCCGACGAGCTTCGACGGGGGCGAGGCCGGGAGGTCGGTCCAGCCGGGGAGCGGGGCGCGCGACGTGGCGGTCCGCTTGGACGCGCGCTTCGGCTTCGTAGCAGTCGTCGGCATGGCGTGGTGGGGAAGAGGAGGGCGAGACCCGGAGGCGGGGGCGGATGGGCCGGCTGGTGCCGCGCGGTCCGCTCACGCGCCCGGGCGTCGCTCGGAGGGTCCGGGGGGAGACGGTCGTTTTTCGGCGACGCGGAGGCGGGCGCTCCGCGCGCGGGGGTTGCGGGCGACCTCGGCGTCGCTCGCGGTGACGGGCTTCCGGGTGACCGGGGCCCACGGGGTGATCGGGTTGCCGGAGAAGTCCTTCTCGACCTGGCTCGTGAACCGGCCGGTCTTGAGGAACTGCTTGGCGCGGCGGTCCTCGAGGCTGTGGTAGGACATGACCGCGAGCCGGCCGCCCTCGCCGAGCACGTCGAGCGCGGCGGGCAGCGCGCGCTCCAGCACGTCCATCTCGCCGTTAACGGCGATCCGGAGCGCCTGGAACACGCGGGCCAGCGACTTGACCTCCTCGCGCGTCGGGACCGAGGCCCGGACGGCGTCGGCCAGCTCCGAGGTGGTCGTGGGGGCGGCCGTCTTGACCGCGCGCGCGCTCGCCCGCGAGCGGCGCTCCTCTCCGTACGGGTAGATGACGTCGGCGAGGTCGCTGGGGGACAGGCGCGCGATGAGGTCGGCGGCGGTCTCGCCCGCCTCGGCGCCGCCGGCGGCCATCCGCATGTCGAGCGGGCCGTCGGCGGAGAACGCGAAGCCGCGCGCGGCCTCGTCGATCTGGTGGCTGCTCACGCCGAGGTCGAGGAGCACGCCGGTCACGGGCCGCCCGTGGGCCGGCCCGAGGCCGGCCCGGTCGAGGAGCACGTCGAGGTCGCCGAAGTTGCCTTCGAGCGCGACGAAGCGGCCGGCGGCTTCGGCGTCCGCGAGGCGCGCCCGCGCCGTCGCGAGCGCCTCCGGGTCCTGGTCGATGCCGACGACGAGGGCGCCGTCGGCCAGCGCGTCGAGGAGCGCGGCCGAGTGGCCGCCGCCGCCGAGCGTCCCGTCGACGTAGAGGCCGGCGGGGTCGGTGACGAGGAGGTCGAGCGTCTCGGCGGCCAGCACCGGGGCGTGGTAGGCCGTGGCGTAGCGGGCATCCACGCCGCCGCCCTCCTGCGCGCCGTCGGCGCCCACGTCGGAGCCGGGCCCGACGCGGGGGGCGTCGGAGCGGTCGGCGCGGCGCGGGCGGCGAGGGCGAGTCATGGAGGGGACGGCGGTCATGGATGCATAGGTGGGATCTCCGGGGGGTCAGATCCCGCCCATCACTCGCTCCGCGAGCGACTCGTAGGACTCGTCTTGGTCGTTGAGGTGGGCCTCGAACACGTCCGGGTCCCAGACCTCGATGCGGTCGAAGGCGCCGATGATGAGCGCCTTGTTTCCGGTCTGCAGCCCGGCGAACTCGATGAGGTTCTTCGGCAGGCCGATCCGGCCCTGCGCATCGAGCGAGAGCTCGTCCGCCCACATGGCGATGGTGCGGACGAAGTCGCGGTTGGCCGCGACGAACTGGTTCTTTTCCCGGACGGCCGCCTCGATCTCCTCCCACACGTCGAGGGGGTAGAGAAAGACGCAGCGCTCGATCCCGCGGGTCGCCACGAAGGTCTCCTTGGCGTCGGGGCTGAGGCACCGACGCATCTTCGCCGGGACGGGCATCCGGCCCTTCCCGTCGATGGAGTTCTCCGCTTGTCCTTTGAAACCGGCCACGGCCGGGAGGGTGTGTGCGCAGAAGGGGCCGCCAGGCTGTGGGGCGGATTCCCCACTTTTCCCCACTGCGACCCCAAAGTACCCCACCCCCTCAAAAATGGCCGAAACGGGCCATTTTTGTGGATAAGTCCCCCCGTTCCCCACCTCGATCCCCCGCCTCACTCCGCCTCATTCCCCAAAAGTGAAAATCATTTCACCCCCATTGAGGGGTGGGTGAAAATGGTTTCACCTCATACTTTCCCCTCGTGGGATCCCCCAAGCCCCTCCGACCGCCATGCTCGCTCCAGCCTCCCGAGACCGCCTCACCGAGCGCCAGAATCAGGTCTACGAATTCCTGCGCACGTACGTCCGTCGCAACGGGAAGCCGCCGACGATCAAGGAGATCGGGCAGAGCCTCGGCATCCGGTCCACGAACGGCGTCTACAAGATGCTCGTGGTCCTGGAGGAGAAGGGCTACATCACGCGGACGAAGCACGAGGCCCGCGGCATCGAGCTCGTCGACGAGGAGCGCGGCTACGACGCCGACGAGCCGCCGGGCGTGCTGATGCTCAAGCTCAAGGAGGGCGTCGGCCGGCGGGCGCGGATGATGACGTCGGAGACGGCCGACCACCCGCTCCCGCGCTCGCGCCGCCCGCTCCTCGTCGACCCCGCGCTCCTGCCCGAGGACGTCGACCTCGACGACTGCCTCGGCGTTCGCGTCGGCGACGACGGGATGAACGGGGCGGGCGTGCGGAAGGGCGACCTCGTGGTGGTCGAGGAGGCCGCGTGGCAGGACGTCCCGAACGGGGCGATGGCCGCGGTCCTGTTCTACGACCACGTCGTGATCCGCCAGTTCGAGGTCGTCAACGAGCGGCTCCACTTCCGCGCCGCCGACCGGACCTACGCCGACGAGACCGTCCGCCCCGACGACCCGGAGTACTTCGTGCTCGGCCGGGCGCTCGCGGTGATGCGGTCGCTGGGGTAATGGGTGATGGGGAAAGAGTGAGGGGCGATGGGCGGGCGCTCGTCCAACGCACCGCCTGCCCGTCACGGGCTCATCACCCTTTGCCCATCACTCCTCACCCGCCCAGCTGGCCGAGCATCCACGCGCAGCCGAGGGCGGCGTAGATGCCGAGCACGTAGCCGGCGACGGCCATCAGCAGGCCGACCGGCGCCATCGCGGGGAGGTACACCCCGGCCACGATCGGCGCCGAGGCGGCCCCGCCCACGTTCGCCATCGAGCCCGTCGCCACGAAGAAGAGCGGGGCCTTGAGCAGCTTCGCCGCGAGGAACAGCAGGCCGATGTGGACGGCCAGCCACACGACGCCCATCAGCATGTAGGCCGGGGCCTCGAACACGGCGTTGAGGTCGGCGTGGGCGCCGATCGACGTGAGGAGGAGGTAGAGCGCGGCGAACCCGATCCGGCTGGCGCCGTCGGGCTCCAGCCGCCGCATCGGCGTGAACGAGAGCCCCAGCCCGACGGTCACGGCGATGAGCACGGCCCACGTCCCGCCCGAGATGATGGTCGGGTCGCCGAGCGAGGGGAGCATCCCGCCGAGCACGCGCGACAGGACGGCCGCGCCGAACCCGAGGCCGACGATGATGGCGACGGTCGCCGTGGTCGAGGGGCGGCGCGTCTGGTCCATCTCCTGGAGCGTCGCGTTGACGCGGTCGATGGCGGCCGAGTCGGCGCCGACCCAGGCGTCGAACCGCTTCTGGTAGCCCGAGAGGAAGAGGAGGATCGCCATCCACCCGTAGCCCACGACGGTGTCGACGACGATGATGGGCGCGAGGCCGGCGTCGCTGAGGCCGACCGACTCCTTGAGCGCGAGCATGTTGGCCGTCCCGCCGATCCAGCTGCCGGCGAGCGCCGCCATGCCCTGCCACGTCTCCGGGTCGCCGATGAACTGCCCGACGGCGAGGTAGGCGACGGGCCCGCCGATCACGATGCCAGCCGTGCCGACGAGCATCATCGCGAGGGCGAGCGGGCCGAGGCTGAGGATCGCCTTGAGGTCGATCGTGATCATCAGCAGGAACAGCGCGAACGGGAGCAGCACGTAGCTGAACCAGTCGTAGGCCGGGTTCTGCGCCGGCGTCACGCCGACCGTCGTCAGGATCATGGGCACGAAGTAGGCCCAGATCACCGGCGGCAGGATGTCGAACAGCTTCTCCAGCGCGGCGATGCGCGAGAGCGCGAACACGCCGGCGAGGACGGCCGCCAGGAGGGCGGCGACCTGGGTGGGCTCGGTGATGAGGGCGGCCTCGGCGGGGTCCATGCGCGGTCGGGGGGAGGGGAGCCGCGAAGATAGACGGCCGCCGCGCCGCTGGCGGTTCGCCTCCGCCTCGGTGGACCGACAGGCGACCGGGCGGGCGGAACGCGCGGGCCGAGCCCGTCCGCCCAGTGCGCCGGCCGACCGCGGCGGAGGGACCAAACAGAAGAGGGCGGCGGGCCGTCGCCCACCGCCCCCGCGGGAGTCGTCCGGTCGGGGCGCTCTACGCGTCCTCGACCTTCTGGAACACGACGCACGTGTTGTGGCCGCCGAACCCGAACGCGTTCGAGAGCGCCACCTTGACGTCGCGGTCCTGGGGCGCGTTGAACGTGTAGTTCAGGTCGCAGGCCGGGTCCGGCGTCTCGAAGTTGATCGTCGGCGGGATCCGGCCGTTCGTGATGGCGAGGACGGACGCGATGGCCTCGACGGCGCCGGCCGCCCCGAGGAGGTGGCCCGTCATCGACTTCGTCGAGGACAGGTTCATCTCGTAGGCGTGCTCGCCGAAGACGGCCTTGATCGCCTTCGTCTCGGCCACGTCGCCCAGCGGCGTGCTCGTCCCGTGCATGTTGAGGTAGTCGACGGCCTCGGGCGCGACGCCGGCCGTCTGGAGCGCCTGCTCCATGGCCAGCTTGGCGCCGAGCCCCTCGGGGTGGGGCGCCGAGATGTGGTGGGCGTCGGCGGACATGCCGAGGCCGGTGACCTCGGCGTAGATCCGGGCGCCCCGGGCCTTCGCGTGCTCGTAGTCCTCGAGGATGAGCGAGCCGGCGCCCTCGCCCATCACGAACCCGTCGCGGGCGGCGTCGAAGGGGCGCGAGGCGTGCTCGGGGTCGTCGTTCCGCGTCGAGAGCGCCTTCATGTTGCCGAAGCCGCCGAGCCCGACCTCGGTGATCGAGGCGTCGGTCCCGCCGGCCACGACGGCGTCCGCCAGCCCGGCCTTGATGACCATCCAGGCGTCGCCGATCGCGTTGTTCGACGTGGCGCAGGCCGAGACGGTCGCGTAGTTCGGCCCGTGGAGGTCGTGCCGCATCGAGATCAGGCCCGGCGCCATGTCGATGATCATCATCGGCACGAAGAACGGGCTGAGCCGGCGCGGCCCGTGCGCGGCGTAGTCGACGACCTGGTCCTGGAACAGCTTCATCCCGCCGATCCCGGAGCCCACGATGACGCCGATCCGCGAGCGCTCCTCCTCGGTCAGCGACGCGGGCTCGATGCCGGCGTCGCGGAGCGCCTCGTCGGCGGCGACGATGGCGTACTGGGCGAACGGGTCGAGCCGGCGGGCCTCCTTGCGGTCGAGGTAGTCGCCGGGGTCGAAGTCCGTGACCTCGCAGGCGAACTGCGTCGGGTACGCGCTGGCGTCGAAGTGCGTGATGGGGCCGGCGCCGCTGCGGCCCTCCATCATGGCGTCCCAGAAAGCGGGGACCGAGTGGCCGAGCGGCGTGATCGCGCCGAGGCCGGTGACGACGACGCGGCGGTCGGAGAACGACATGGGGAGGTTCGAGCGGGCGCCGCGGGCGCGGCGCGATACAAAACCGGCGGTGCGCTGGGGGCGCCCCGCCGGCGAGAAGAGCAGAGAGGGGCCGAGCGGGGGCTCAGGCGTCCTTGTTGGCCTCGACGTAGTCGATGGCGTCGCCGACGGTCGCGATCTGCTCGGCGTCCTCGTCGGGGATGGTCATGTCGAACTCCTTCTCGAACTCCATGATGAGCTCGACGGTGTCGAGGGAGTCCGCACCGAGGTCGTTGGTGAACGAGGCCTCGCGCGTGATGTCGGCTTGGTCGACGCCGAGCTTCTCGACGATGATCTCCTTGATGCGCTGTTCGGTGGACTCGGCGGCCATGGGGGTGGGTCGGGTAGAGAGGGGAGGGCGCGGGACGGCGCCACAGGGGCGGGAAAGCTACGCCAGCCGGCCGGGGCGGGCAATCGGCCCGGCGGTCCGGAGCCCGGACGGGGCGGCGGCGGCCCTCCTTACGCCCGCGCCCCACCGCAGATTCACGCCCGCCGTTCCGCACGCGGGATCCACGCGCCGCCGGTCGGGGTGCGCCGGTACCTTCAGCGCTCGCATCGATCCATCGCTGTTCCGTCTCCGCTCCGCATGGCCATCCTCTTCACGTCCGAGTCCGTCTCGGAGGGCCACCCCGACAAGGTCGCCGACCAGATCTCCGACGCCCTCCTCGACGCGTTCCTCGCGGGCGACCCGCGCAGCCGGTGCGCCATCGAGACGCTCTGCACGACCGGCCTCGTCGTGGTCTCGGGCGAGGTCACGAGCGAGACCTACGTCGACGTCCAGGAGGTCGTCCGCCAGACGATCGAGGAGATCGGCTACACCGACCCGCTCCTCCAGTTCGACGCCCGGAGCTGCGGCGTCCTCGTCTCGATCCACGAGCAGTCGGCCGACATCGCGCAGGGCGTCGACGACGACCGCGGGCTCCACGCCGAGCAGGGCGCCGGCGACCAGGGCATGATGTTCGGCTACGCCACGCGCGAGGACGAGGACACGCTCATGCCGCTCGCGCTCATGCTGAGCCACCGCCTCGTCAAGCGGCTCGCCGACCTCCGGAAGGCCGGCGAGGTCATGCCGTACCTCCGGCCCGACGCCAAGAGCCAGGTGACGATCGAGTACGAGGCCGACGGCCGGACGCCCAAGCGGGTCCACACGGTCGTGATCTCGACGCAGCACGAGGAGATCGACCCGGACGACGACGACGCGTCGCTGGCCCGGATCAAGGCCGACGTCCGCGAGCACGTCCTCCCGCACGTCCTCCCGGCCGAGCTCGTCGACGAGGACCTCATCCTCCACGTCAACCCGACGGGCACGTTCGTCATCGGCGGGCCGCACGGCGACACGGGGCTGACGGGCCGCAAGATCATCGTCGACACGTACGGCGGGAAGGGCGCCCACGGGGGCGGGGCGTTCTCCGGCAAGGACCCCTCGAAGGTCGACCGGAGCGCGGCCTACGCCACGCGCCACGTCGCCAAGAACCTCGTCGCGGCCGGCCTCGCCGACGAGGCGCTCGTCCAGGTGGCCTACGCGATCGGCGTGGCCGACCCCGTCTCGATCCGCGTCGACACGAACGGGACGGCGCAGCACGGCCTTACCGACGCCCAGCTGGCGGCGCTCGTGAGCGAGCACGTCGACCTCCGGCCGGCCGCCATCATCCGGCGGTTCGGGCTCATCGACCCCGACGGCACCGTCCGCCCGCGCTACCGCCAGACGGCGGCGTACGGCCACTTCGGGCGCGAGGCGTTCCCGTGGGAGCGGCTCGACCTCGTCGAGACGTTCGGCGAGGCGGCCCGGGCCACGGCCTGACCCGACCTCCGGAAACGCGCGAGGCCGCCGACCCCCGTACACCTGGGGTGTCGGCGGCCGCGACGCCGGGGGACCGGCCCGGTCCCCCCGAAGACAAAGCCGGCCCCGGAGGAGAGAGAGGGGCCCCGGTGTGCCGATGAGAGAATCGGTCACCGCACACCCGGGCCACATCGTGCGATCACACGATTCGCACCGCGCGCCCGTCAGCGGACGATCGTGGCCCGCTGCGTGAGCACCCGGCCGAGCGCCTCGAGGCGGACGACGTAGACGCCGGCGGCGAGCGCCGCGCTCTCCAGCGTGGCCTCGTGGCGGCCGGCGGCGAACTCCGCGTCGGCCAGCACGGCGAC
>CAXRFJ010000434.1:0-3291 GCA_964229475.1 Rubrivirga sp. | reverse complement strand
GCCGCCGTCCCGTACCCGAGTTGGCGGAGCCGCTGGCCCCACCGGCGCCCGACGCCCCACACGTCGCCGACGTCGAGCGAGGCCAGGAACGCCTCGCGGTCGGGGTGAGCGTAGAAGCAGACGACGGGCTCCTCGCCCGCGCGGAGGAGCGTCCGGGCGTACTCGCTGGCCGCCTTCGCGAGCGTCTTCGTCTCGGCCACGCTCACGCGGACGGGGATCCCCGTCCACCGGAGCACGCGCCGCCGGATCTCGCGGGCCGTGGCCTCGGCGTGGTCGCGGAGCGCGTCGCCGGTCCGCCCGCCGGTGGGGAGGTGGACGAACGCCTCGTCGATCGAGTACGGGACGACGTGGGGCGAGACGGTGAGGAGCGTGTCCATGACCCGCCGGCTCATGTCCCCGTAAAGGGTATAGTTCGAGCTGAACACCGTCGCGCCCATCTCCGCCAGCTGGCCCCGGCACTTGAAGAACGGCTCGCCCATCCGCACTCCCGCGTCCTTGACCTCCTGGCTCCGGGCGATGACGCACCCGTCGTTGTTCGAGAGGACGGCGACCGGCACGCCGACGAGCGAGGGGTCGAAGACCCGCTCGCACGAGACGTAGAACGCGGAGCAGTCGACGAGGGCGACGAGGCGGCGGGGGGCGGACACGGCGGCGGGGAGGGGCGACCGATGATCCAGAGCGCCTACGCCACCCGTGGTGTCACCCGTGCCTCTCGCGTCTCTGACCGGTGTGTCCCGGAACCCCGACCGGATGGAGGTTTCCGGACGATGATTCCTCGACGGGTTGCCGGAGGCGATAGAGCACAGGGAAGGCCGATCCCTCTCAGCCTCTTGTGGCGTCCGGAATCGGGCCGTTTTCTGCATGACGCCTTTCCTGACCCTGGCTCAATGCTTCGTACGACTGGCCATTTCGCACCACCACGTGCCGCTGGCCCGTCCCCGTGAAGTCGACGTGAGGGAAGGCCTTCGGTGTTGCGAGGAGGGGGCGAGGCGGTATATTTAGGACAACAAGGTCCTAATAGACCCGTTCACCTGCCATGCTCCTCTCTCAGCGCTGCGAGTACGCCATCCGGACCGCCCTCTACTTGGCGGCGTCGGACCGGACGGGCTACGTCGCCGTCCGCGAGATCAGCGAGGCGCTGAACGTTCCCCGGCCGTTTCTCGCAAAGACGGTCCAAGACCTGACCGGTGCCGGCGTGTTCACGTCGATGCGGGGCCCGGCCGGCGGGCTCGCCCTCGCCCGGCCCGCCGACCGGCTCACGCTCAAGGCAGTGGTCCTCGCCGTCGACGGCGCCGACATCTTCACCGAGTGCGTCCTCGGGCTCCCGGGCTGCGGCGATCGGAAGCCGTGCCCGCTCCACGACCAGTGGGCCCCGGCCCGCGCCCGGGTCCACGACATGTTCGTCGGCGCGACGCTGGCGGACACCGCCGCCCGGACCCGAGCCGGCGACTTCAGGCTCGCCCTTGCAGCCGCCTGAGTTTTTTTCAACCCATTTAGGACCATTTGGTCCTGATAAGTCACCTGCTCCCATGACCCGCCCCATCCTCCTGACGATCGCGGCCGTCGCGCTGACGGCCCTCCTCGGCCTCGCCGCCTTCCGGACGGGCGGGGCCGCCCCCGCGGCCGGCGGCTCCGATGGCGACGCCTTCGCCTCGGAGATCACGCGCCCTGAGATCGTCGGCCAGGAGGTCGCCGTGCTCACGCAGGCCCCGGACGTCCCGCCGCCGATCACGCGCGACCACGCGACGCGCGTGGTCGTCGAGATGGAGACGGTCGAGCTCACGAAGGAGCTCGCCGACGGCGTCGAGTACACGTTCTGGACGTTCGGCGGCGACGTGCCCGGCCCGTTCGTCCGCGTCCGCGAGGGCGACCTCGTCGAGTTCCACCTCGCCAACGCCGACGACAGCACGGTCCCTCACAACATCGACCTCCACGCCGTCACCGGGACCGGCGGCGGCGCCGAGATGTCGCTGGTGGTGCCCGGTCACGAGACGTCGTTCGAGTTCCGCGCCATCAAGCCCGGCCTCTACGTCTACCACTGCGCCACGGCGCCCGTCGGGCTCCACGTGGCCAACGGGATGTACGGGCTGATCCTCGTGGAGCCCGCCGAGGGCCTCCCGCCGGTCGACAAGGAGTTCTACGTGATGCAGAGCGAGTTCTACACCACGGGGAAGATGGGCGAGCCGGGCCTCCAGCCGTTCGACCTCGAGAAGGCCGTCGACGAGGAGCCCGAGTACGTCGTGTTCAACGGCCGCGTCGGCGCGCTCACGGGCGAGAACGCGATCGAGGCGTCGGTGGGCGAGACCGTCCGGCTCTTCGTCGGCAACGGCGGGCCCAACCTCACGTCGAGCTTCCACGTGATCGGCGAGATGTTCGACCGCGTCTACGGCGAGGGCGGGACGACGGTGAACCAGGCCAACGTCCAGACGACGGGGATCCCGGCCGGCGGCTCGACCATCGTCGAGTTCCTCCTCGACACGCCCGGCCGGTACACGCTCGTGGACCACGCGCTCTTCCGGGCCTTCAACAAGGGGGCCGTCGGCATCCTCGAGGTGAGCGGCGACGAGCACCCGGAGATCCTCCGGCACACGCCCGATGCCTGACGCCCGACCGGCCTGAACTCGCTCCCCCCACGGTCATGCCCTCCCCCCTCGTCGTCCTGACGCTCGTCGCCGTCGCGCTGGCGCCCCTGGCCGTCCCCCGCGCCGTGCTCGTCGGGTCCTCGGCTCCGGCCGACAAGGCCGCCCGCCTCGGGACCGAGGCGGAGGGGGCCGTGCCCGTCGCGGCGGCCCCGGCCCAGGTGCTGCCCGCCGAGGTCCCCGCCATCGAGATGGCGGTGGTGAGGGGGGGCACGTTCCGGCCGCTGTACCAGACGGCCACGGGCGAGGCCGAGGTGGGGGTCGCCGACTTTCACCTCGCCGTCCGCCCCGTGACGAACGCGGACTTCCTCGCCTTCGCGCGGGCCAACCCCGACTGGCGGCGCTCGGCCGTCCGGCCGCTCTTCGCCGAGGACGGGTACCTGGGCCACTGGGCCGGCGACCTCGACCTGGGCGACGCCCCGCCGCACGCGCCCGTCGTCAACGTGTCGTGGTTCGCGGCCCGGGCCTACGCGGCGTGGGCGGGCGCCCGGCTCCCGACGACCGAGGAGTGGGAGCTCGCGGCCTCCGCCAGCGCGACGCGGGCCGATGGACGGGACGACCCGGCCTGGCGCGCGACGATCCTCGAGCGCTACTCGCGCCCGACGCCGAGCCCGCTCCCAGATGCCGGGTTCGGCGAGCCGAACGTGTGGGG
>CAXRFJ010000433.1:0-6399 GCA_964229475.1 Rubrivirga sp. | reverse complement strand
GCCATGACCGTCGCCTCCCTCCTCAAGCCCTCCCCGAGCGACCTCGTCACCATCGGCCCGGACGCCACCGTCTTCGAGGCCATCGGCCGGATGGTCGAGACCAACGTCGGGGCGATCCTCGTGACCGAAGACGACGCGCTCCGGGGCATCTTCACCGAACGCGACTACCTCCGGCGGATCGCGCTCCAGGGCCGGACCTCGCGTGAGACCGCCGTCCGCGACGTCATGACGGCCGAGCTCGTGACCGTCGCCCCCGACGACAGCGTCGACGGCTGCCTCGGGTTGATGACCGCGCGCCACATCCGCCACCTCCCGGTGGTCCGCGACGGGGCGTTGGTGGGGATCGTGTCGATCGGGGACCTCGTGCGGGCCCGCCTCAGCGAGGCCGAGGGCGAGGCCGCGGGGCTCCGCCAGTTCGTCTCCGGCGGCTACCCCGGCTGACGGCCGTCCGCCGGGCCCGCCGGACGGCGTCGACCGGACGGTTCGGCGCCGAGGCGGGCGCGGTCAGCCCTCCTGGCGGCCGCCCTCGATGAGCTCGCGGGCGCTCCGGAGCGCGGCCTCCGACACGTCGGTCCCCGCGAGGAGCGTGGCGACGGCCTCGGCCCGCTCGGCCTCGTCGAGCCGGCGGATCCGCGTCCGCGTCCGGCCGTCCTCGACCACCTTCTCGACCTCGTAGTGGACGTCGCCGAGACTCGCGATCTGCGGGAGGTGCGTGATCGCGATGATCTGGTGGAACTGGGCCAGCCGGTGCATCGACTCGCCCGCGCGCCGCGCGATGGGCCCCGAGATGCCCGTGTCGATCTCGTCGAAGACCAGGATGGGCAGGCGCTCGCTCTTGGCGAGGATCGCCTTGAGCGCCAGCATGATGCGCGACACCTCACCGCCCGAGGCCACCTTCACGAGCGGCTTCGGGTCCTCGCCGAGGTTGGCCGAGAGGTGGAACTCGACGAGGTCGGCGCCCATCGGGAACGCCGTCACGCGCCGCTGGCGGTTCCCCTCTGGGAGGTGGACCCAGCCCCCCGCGTCGTCCTGGAAGCCGAACTGGACGAGGAACCGGGCGTGCGGCATCCCGAGCGTCGCCAGCTCGACGCCGACGGCCTCCTCGATCCGCTGGGCCACCTCGTGGCGCTTCTGGGAGAGCCGGTAGGCCGCCTGGCTGAGGCCGGCCTGGGCCTCCTCGATCTGCCCGTCGAGCCGGGCGATGGCCCCCTCGAAGTCCTTGGCGAGGTCGTACGTCGTCCCGATCTCGGCGCGGTAGGCGAGCACGGCCTCGACGGTCCCGCCGTACTTCCGCTCGAGGTAGTCGATCTCCGACATCCGCTCGCGGATTTCGTCGAGCCGCTCCGGGTTGAACTCGATCTCGGCGTTGTAGCCCTGGAGGAACTGCGTGGCCTCCTTCAGCGCGATCTCGGCCGAGCGGATGTCGGTGAGCGTCGCCTCGAAGCTCGCGTCGATCCGCGCGAGGTCCTGGAGCTGGTTGCGGACGAGGACGATCCGGTCGTAGAGCGCGTCGTCGGACTCCGAGATCTGGGCGTAGAGCTCGGCCGTCGCCTCGTAGAGCCGCTCGGCGTTCTCGAGGATCCGGCGCTCGGCCTCGAGCGCGTCGGCCTCGTCGGGCTGGAGCCGGGCCGCGTCGATCTCCTGGATCTGGAACGCGTAGAGCTCCTTCTGCTTCTGGAGCTCCTTCTCGCGGCGGACCAGGTCGGCCCGCTCGCTGACGAGCGCGGACGTCTTGCGGTACGCCTTCCGGTAGGTCTCGACGAGCCCGCCCAGCCCGCCGAAGTTGTCGAGCAGCTCGACGTGCGTCTCGGTCCGCAGGAGCGACTGGTGCTCGTGCTGGCCGTGGAGGTCGATCGTGTTGGCGGCCACCTCGCGGAGGACCTCCAGCGTGGCCGGCGTGTCGTTGATGAACGCGCGCGACCCGCGCGCCGAGATCTCGCGCCGGATGATGAGCATCCCGCCCTCGGAGGGGTCGATCTCGTGGTCCCGGAGGATCTGCGGGAGCCGGCCCTCGTCGGCGCTGTCGAACACGCCCTCGACGACGGCCTTCTTGGCCCCCGTGCGGAGGGCCTCGGTGCTCGCGCGGTCGCCGAGCAGGAGCTTGAGCGCGCCGAGCAGGATCGACTTGCCGGCGCCGGTCTCGCCCGTGATGATGTTGAGCCCGCTGTCGAACTCGACCTCGAGCGCCTCGATGAGGGCGTAGTCGCGGATGGAGAGGCTGCGCAGCACGGCGGCCAGGCGGATGCGGGGAACGGCGGACGGCCCAAGGCTACGCCCGACTCCCCCGCCCGTCACCCGGATTGCCGTTGAACAATGGGCGGCGGCCGAGGGACGACGCTAGACCCGGACGGCCGCGCCGCCGTTCCGCCCGCCTCGGCGGCGCGCCCGAGGCGGTTGGGGTGAGCCGGTCCGGGGCCGGAATCCGCTTGTGGAGGTCCAGCCCCGCCGCGTCATGCCCCGCTCCCTCCTCGTCGCGCTCCTCGCGCTCGCGGCCTCGGCCGCCGCCGCCCAGACCTGCCCGCCCGGCGCCACGCCGTTCGCCGGCGGCGCCTGCCTCGTCACGGACGTCCCCGCCGACCGGGCCGCGCCCCGGCTCCGCGCCCAACGCGCCGACAGCGTGTCCGTCGCGTTCGTCGGCCGGACGCAGGAGGTGTTCACGACGTACGAGGGCCAGCAGGCCCTCTCGATCTCCGTCTTCGCCGACTGGGAGCACCTCCCGGGCACGCCCTACTACTCGGTCTTCATCCAGGGCGACGGCAGCCCCGAGCGGGTGTCGGGCGCCGGCGGCGGCGGCTACGCGACGCTCCCGCCCCTGACCCACTTCCCCGCGACCATCGAGGCCGCGCCGGGCCACCTCCTCCACCGGGCCTTCCTCCTCATCCGGATCCGTGGGGCCGAGACCGAGGAGGAATGGCAGGCGTCGCTCGCCCAGCACCGGGCCGACGCCGCGGCGTTCTCGCAGGTCGCCTACACCGGCGTCTACGCCTCCACCGACCCGGCGCTGACCTCGACCGTCACGTTCTCGCGCGACTCGGTCTCCGTGGGCGAGACGTTCGAGGCCCGCGTCGAGGTCACGAACCCGTGGCGCGTCCGGGCCGAGGACGTCCGGTCGGCCGGGCCGCTCGTCGTGACCGACCCGACGGGCGAGGCGAGCGAGGGCGCCATCGAGATCGTCGAGACGCCCGAGCCGGTCGCGGAGCTGGCGGCCGGCGCGTCCGTCACGCTCACGTACACGGCCATCGCCAGGACGGCCGGGCCGATCACGGTCGAGGCCGACATCGAGGCCACGTGGCAGCGCTACCTCGACGACACGGTCGCGGCCGTCTCCCTGTGCGGCCAGACGGGCCAGCCCGACTGCACGTTGGGCGTCGGCGGGACCGAGCTCGTGGTCAACGACGCCGGCGACGGGGCCGACGCGGACCTCGACGACGACGGATTCTGCGACGCCGACCCCGCCCAGGCCGGCCCGCAGTGCACGCTCCGCGCGGCGCTCCAGACGGCGACGGCGGCCGGCGGCGCGCTCATCGCGTTCGACCTCGAGACGCCGACGATCGCCGTCGAGTCGGCGCTCCCCCCGCTGACGGACGGCGTCACGCTCGACGGCGAGACGCAGCCCGGCACGGCCGGCCTCCCGACCGTCCGCGTCGACGGCGCCGGCGCCGGCGGCGCCGACGGGCTCCGGATCGAGGGGAACAGCGTGACCGTCCGCGGCCTGTCGATCACCGGGTTCGGCGGGCACGGCGTCCACGTCGCGGGCGGGACGAACGGCGTGCTCGAGGGGCTCCTCATCGGGACCGACGCGACGGGCGCCGAAGGGCTCGGCAACGGCGGCGACGGGATCCACGTCTCGGGCGGCAGCGGGCTCCGCATCGGCGACGACGACGAATCGGCGCGGCGGCGCTCGGCCATCAGCCTGCGCGTCCTCTCCGTCTCGAACCTCCTCAACGGGCTCTACGTCCGGAATCCGGCCAACGCGGTGCGGATCCGGGCGCGGCGCGAGGGGCGCGTGGCCGCCGAGGCCCAGCTCCTCAACATCAACGTGTCCGGGCTCACGGCGGGCCTGTTCGACGCGCTCGGCACGCCGAAGGCGCTCCCGAACGGCCAGAACGGCGTGTGCCTCGTCGGCGCGCGCGGCGTCACGTTCCGGAAGCCGATCGTCAGCGACGCGCTCCGGCACGCGTTCGAGATCCAGGCCTCGCAGGACGTCCGGATCCTCGGCGGCCTCCTCGGGCTCCGCCGGCCGCAGCCGACCGCCGCCGAGCACGTCGGGTCGGTCGGGCAGACGCTCGTCCGCGTGTTCGAGAGCCTCGGCGTGTCGGTCGGGTCGGGCTCCGAGGCGGACGGCCCCACGCAGGGCGTCGGCTCGGGCGGGTGGTTCATGGAGGTCGAGAGCTCCGAGGACGTCCAGGTGCGGAACGTGCTGGCCGGCGTGACGCAGAACATCGGCGTGCTCGGGGGGCCCATCGCGGCGCTCTTCCGCAACCGGGCCGGCGGGCTGCGGATCTTCAACTCGCCGGACGTGACGGTCGGGCTGGAGGGCCTCGCGACCGTCTTCGCCAACAACGGCGGCGACGGGGGCCAGCCGCAGGCGGGCATCTTCGCGGCCGGCCCGTTCACGGAGCGCCTCCGGGTGCTGGCCGCCCACCTCGGCACGACGCCGGCCGGCCAGACCGGGATCGGCAACCTCGGCAGCGGCCTCGTCCTGGCCGACGGCGTCCGCGACGCGGTCCTCGGCGGCGACACCCCGCTCCAGCAGCTCGTCTCGGGCGGCAACGGCGGCTACGGGTTCCTCTTCCGCGACCTCGAGTCGCCCGACGGCCTCCGGCGCCGGGCCGACGGGTCCGTCATCAACATCCTGTCGGGCACGCGGCTGCTGAGCGGGATCCTCGGCGGGCCCGTCGGCGGGACGCTCCGGGTGCCGAACGCGCTCAGCGGGTTCTGCCTGCTCCGCGTCCAGGGCGCCCTGCTCGACCGCCTCAACGCCGGGCCCAACGGGCGCCACGGGGTCGAGATCCTCGAGTCGGAGGGCATCGACATCCCGACCGGCCGCATCGGGTCGCTCCTCGACCGGCTCCTCTCCTCCCCCGAGGACGTGGCGGCCCCGGAGGGCGACGGGATCCACGTGGCCCACAGCGCCCTGATCTCGCTGGGGCGGCTCGGGGGCGGGCCGCTCGGCCGGCTCCTCATCCACGGCGTCGGCGGGCGCGGGATGGCGTTCCAGAACTCGAGCCGGATCACCGCGACGGGCCTGGGCATCGGCACGGCGCCGGCCGGGTCGTCCACGGCGGCCTCGATGCGGGCCCTCCTCGGGCCGGGCGCCGACGGCGGCTGGTTCATGAACACGAGCGACGTCCAGATCGACAGCCTGACGGTCCTCGGCGCCGGCCGCGTGGACGGGTCGGGCGGCGGCCTCCTCTTCGACGGCGGGCGCCTCGCGCGGATCGCGCGGAGCCTGTTCGGCGAGCGCGGGGCGGACGGCCTGCCGGCGCGGACGAGCGCGGGCCCGGCCCTCCGCGTGACCGCGCTCGACAGCCTGAAGGTGTTCACGAGCCGGTTCCTCGGCCACCTCCAGGGGATTCGCGCCCAGCAGTCGTCGGCGCTCCTCGACGGCAACACGTTCGAGCGCCAGGGCGACGCGGTCCAGCAGACGGGCGGGAGCCTCGAGGCCGTCCGCAACACGTTCACCGGGGCCGACGGCGCGGCGGTCCTCCTCGACCAGCTCTCCGAGGCCGTCCTCCGGTTCAACAACGTCGTCGGGACCGCCATCGGGATGCTCGCCACCGGCGGCGGGGGCGGGCGCCTCGCGGGCGGCGCGGCCGTCCTCGCGCCGGACAACTGGTGGGGCGACCCGAGCGGGCCGAGCGGCGACGGCCCGGGCTCCGGCGACTCGGTCTTCGGGCCCATCGACTACGGCGACTGGGCCACCGAGACCGGCGGGGTCGTGGTCACGCCCTCGGCCTACGTCGTCGAGGCCGGCGACGGCGACGACGTCGAGGTCGCGCTCACGGTCGAGAGCCCGTTCGTCGGCGACGACGTCGTGGACGTGACCGTGACCGACGAGCAGGGCTGGGTCACGAGCGCGGCGTCGTTCGCCATCGCGACGGGCGAGACGCACACGCTCACGGCGACGGTCGGCCTGGCCGACGGCGACGCCATCCGCGTCCGCGCCGTGTCCCAGACGGACGCCACGCTCGCCGGCTCGGCGACGGTCCGCGTCGTGCCGCCGGGCGGGTCGTTCTTTATCGAGTCCCGCTCGGAGCGCGGGGACACGGAGCTCGACGCGCAGGGCGTCGGGACGATGGTCGTGGTCGGCGGGAAGATGGTCGTCAACCCGGGCGGGGCGACCGAGGAGGAGGCGACGGTCGCCGGGTTCGGCTCCGTCCTCTTCGACGCGCCGCT
>CAXRFJ010000432.1:0-3669 GCA_964229475.1 Rubrivirga sp. | reverse complement strand
GGGACTGGGGACTGGGGACTGGGGACTGGGGACTGGGGACTGGGGACTGGGGACTGGGGTTCAACGGGGCGGGCGGGAAAGTTCCGACGGGTCGGGGCTCGCGGAGACGGTCCACTCCGTCATCCTGAGCGAGGCGGAGGGGGCCGGTGCTGGCTGGCGGACCCGGTCGGGCCGCAGCTTCGACCGACGCGGCCCCGCGCCGGGGACAATCCGCGGGGTGCTGAGTAGGAGGGGCGCCCAACACCCTCCCGATGTCCCCATCCGTCCGTCTCCGCGTCCTCTGGGAGCGCTACGTCGCCCCGTCGCGTGCGGAGCGCGACCCCGGGTTCCGGGCCGTCCTCGACGGGGCGGCCGTGCTCGGCATGAAGGTGGCCGGGCTGTTCGGGATCGTCGCGCTCGTGGGCGTCGGCGTGTCGGCGCTCGTGACGTCGGTGCTGGAGGGGGCCGGGATGCGGGGGACGGCGACCCAGATGGGCGACGCGCTCTCCCAGAAGCTGTTCGTGTTCGCCCTCGCGACCGTGTTCCTCGCCGTCGCGCGGTTCCGGCCGGGGCTCCACATCAGCCGGTGGCTGCTGGCGCTCTACGTGCTCGTCGGCGCCGGCATCCTCACGGCCGACGACGTGGCGCGCGGCGACCTCGAGTTCCTCGCCGCGTGGCTCTCGCTGCTCCTGCTGTTCACGGTGGGGACGGTCCCGTTCCAGCCGGTCCAGACGCTCGCGCTCGGCGTCATCATCACGGTCGTCCACACGGGCGCGGCGGTGTTCCTGGGCGAGCACGGGCAGATCACGGACCCCGGCGAGGGCGTCCGCCGGATGTCGTACCTCGTCCTCGTGACGTTCCTCTGCACGGCCATGAGCGCGGCGCTCTACGCCGGCCGGCGGGCCCAGTACCGCGGGACGCTCCGGCTGTCGCGGCTCCGGGACCGGCTCCAGCAGCGGGGCCGCCAGCTCGAGGCCCGGAGCTCCGAGCTCGAGCAGCAGTCGATCGAGCTCTCGACCTCGCTCAAGCGGCTGGAGCAGGCGCAGACTCAACTCGTCCAGCAGGAGAAGATGGCCAGCCTCGGCCAGCTCACGGCCGGCGTCGCCCACGAGCTGAAGAACCCGCTCAACTTCGTCAACAACTTCGCCCAGCTCCTCGTCGAGCTGCTGGACGACTTCGAGCAGGAGATCCAGGAGGACGACCAGCAGACGGTCGCGCAGGCCCTCGAGACGTCCGGCGACCTCCTCGACGACCTCCGCTCGAACGCCGTCAAGATCCGCGAGCACGGCCGCCGGGCCGACGGGATCATCCGCTCGATGCTGGCCCACAGCCGGGCCACGCCCGGCCCGAGCCGGCCGGCGCCGCTCAACAGCCTCCTCAAGGAGTACGTCGGGCTGGCGTACCACGGGATGCGGGCCGAGCACTCCGGCTTCAACGTGGACATCCAGACCGACCTCGACGGGGCCGTGGGCGACGTGGTGATGGTGCCCGAGGAGATGGGCCGCGTGTTCCTCAACCTCCTCGACAACGCGCTCCAGGCGCTCCGCCAGCGGGCCGAGACCGACGCCGGCTTCCAGCCGCGCCTGACCGTCACGTCGCGGCCGTGGGGCGACGGCGGCGCCCGCGTCGAGATCACCGACAACGGGACGGGCATCCCGCCCGACGTCCGCGACCGGATCTTCGAGCCGTTCTTCACCACCAAGCCGACGGGCGAGGGGACCGGCCTCGGGCTCTCGCTGGCCTACGAGATCGTGGTCCACGGCCACGGCGGCGAGCTGGCGGTCGAGACCGAGGAGGGGCAGGGGACGACGTTCGTGGTCGCGCTCCCGGGCGCCGACCCTGCCGGTGACGGGCTCCTGCGCCTGTCCGAGCCGGTCGGTGGCGCGATCGAGGCGGTCGGCCGGCGGACCGGGGCGTAAGACGTTTGTGTGAGGCCCGGGCGGGCGGGAGGGCCGCGGTGCATCTTGCCCCGGACTCCCCCCGCTCCCGATGCGCGTTCTCCGCCCCGTCGCCCTCTTCGCCGTCGTCGCCAGCGCGGCGGTCGGCCAGACGCAGACCACGCTCTACCCCGGCCTCTCGGGCTCGGCCCTCCGCGCGGCCATCCGCGCCGACTACACGCCGGACCAGACGCTCGGGTACAACGTCGCCCGCGACGCGCTCTACCAGTACGAGCAGGACACCGACGGCGAGCTCTGCGGCGTCTACACCCGGTTCTGCGTCGTCCTCACGCCCGGCGCCGACCCCTCGACGGACGCGTTCAACAAGGGGATCAACGCCGAGCACAACTGGCCCCAGAGCTACGGGGCGTCGTCGGAGCCGGCGCGGAGCAACATGCACAACCTGTACCCGTCGCGGATCGAGGCCAACGCGGACCGGGGCAACCACCCGTTCGGCGAGGTCCCCGACGCCGACGCGGACCGCTGGTACCGCGGCGCGCAGGTCCTGACGGCGGCGCCCGCGACCGGCCGGGAGGCGTGGAGCGAGCTCGACCAGCAGAGCCCGGCGCCCGGCTTCGCGGGCCGGTTCGAGCCCCGCCACGACCACAAAGGCGACGCCGCCCGCTCGGCGTTCTACTTCGCCACGATCTACGCCTCGGAGGTCGCGGCGGCCGGCGGCGACGCCTTCTTCGACGCGATGAAGCAGGACCTCGTCGACTGGCACGTCGCAGACCCGACGAGCGCCGAGGAGCACGCCCGCTCCGAGTGGATCGCGACGCGCCAGGGCAAGCCGAACCCGTTCCTCCTCGACTCGACGCTGGCCCGCCGCGCCTTCGACCTCACGCCTTCCGACCCCGGCGATCCGGGCGATCCCGGGGACCCCGGCGATCCGGGGGAGCCGGGCGACCCCGACGGGCGGATCTGGGTCAACGAGTTCCACTACGACGACGCGGGCTCCGACGACGGCGAGTTCATCGAGGTGGCCGGCCCGGCAGGCGCGGCGCTCGACGGGTGGAGCCTCGCCCTCTACAACGGCAGCGGCGGGGCGGTCTACGCCACGCTCCCGCTCTCGGGCGCGCTGCCCGACCAGCAGAACGGGTTCGGGACCGCGTCGGTCGCCGCGCCCGGCCTCCAGAACGGGAGCCCGGACGGGGTCGCCCTCGTCGACCCCGAGGGCGTCGTCGCGGCGTTCCTCTCGTACGAGGGGACGTTCACGGCCGCCGACGGCCCGGCCGCCGGCATGACGTCGGCCGACGTCGGCGTGATGGAGGAGGGGGGCACGGCGGAGGGCCAGAGCCTCCAGCTCGTCGGGACGGGCGCGGCCGGCGCCGACTTCGCGTGGACCGGCCCCGCGGCGGCCTCGCCCGGCCAGCCCAACGCCGGGCAGACGTTCGAGGCCCCGCCGCCGCCCGTGGTCGACGGCGTCGCCTGGATCAACGAGTTTCACTACGACAACCGCGGCGCCGACGACTACCTCGAGGGCGTCGAGATCGCGGGGACGCCGGGCCTCCGCCTCGACGGCTGGTCGGTCACGTTCTACAACCCGATCGGGCGGCCGTACCTCACGCTCGACCTCGGCGGCGTGATCGACGACGAGGGCGGCCTGGGTGCCGTCTGGTTCACGTCGCCGCCGCTCCGCAACGGCGGCCCCTCGGGCATGGCGCTCGTCGACGCCGAGGGCGCCGTCGTCCAGTTCCTCTCCTACGAGGGCACGCTCACGCCGCAGTTCGGAGATCGGAAGAGCGTCGTATAG
>CAXRFJ010000431.1:0-3280 GCA_964229475.1 Rubrivirga sp. | reverse complement strand
GGCGGCGCTTGACGAAGCCGCCGTCGGTCCACACCACGAGCGACCGCGAGACGAGGAGGTCCATGACCTCGGCCGGGTTGCACGGGCCCTCCGCCTCGATCGCGCCCGTCGCCTCCGTGCAGAGGGCGGCGACCTCCGCCGAGGTGAACGGGGTCGGCGCCTCGGGCAGGCGCTCGTAGACGTAGCGCGTCTCGGGCGAGAGGAACCGGCCGCGGAACGGGAACAGCCGCCAGGCCATCCCGCGCAGCCGGCCCGGCGCCGCCCGCCCGGCCGACGCGTCGTCGGGGAGCGGCGGGTGGATCGATCGGCGCTTCCGGGGCATGTGCGAACGGCTGTGCATGCCCCAACCTAGGCCGCCTCGCCCCCCGCGCGGCATGGGGGCAATCCCCCGACTACTCCGCCCGGACGACCGGACGCGCCTGGACCTCCCCGCCAGCCGTCAGGCGGACGACGTAGAGCCCGGGCTGGAGCGCGCCGCCGTCGAGCGGGACGGCGTGCTCGCCCTCGCCGAACGAACCGGCCAGCGACGCGACGCGGCGGCCGAGCGCGTCGAACACCTCGAGCCGGACGTCGGACGCGGCGCCCAGGCGGAAGCGGAGGCGCGTGTGGCCGCGGAACGGGCTCGGCGCCGGGTCGAGGAGCGCCACCCGGTCCGCCTCGGGGCCGTCGTCGGCCGCCGTCGGCATGAACGCGAAGCGGGCGAGGGCCGGGAGGTGGTCCGAGGTCGAGCTGACGTAGCTCGGGACGGACGTGATGAGCTGGCCGTAGCGGTCGGCCTCGACGAACAGGTCCGAGAGGCCGGCCGTGAACAGGATGTGGTCGCGCGTGTCGCCGGAGTTGCACGTCGCCGAGCGGCAGTAGGTGTAGCCGCCGCTCTGCTGGAGCGGGAGCGTGGCCGCGACGTAGCCGGCGTCCTGGACGAACACGTCGTACGGCGACGCCTGCCCGCTCCGCGTCGAGCCGACGAGGTAGTCGTTGTAGTCGCCGAGCACGACGACCTCCTCCCCGCGCGCGATCCGCTCGTCGACGTAGTCCTTGAGGGCCTCGGCCGCGGCGAGGCGGCGGGCGTAGTCCTCGGCCCCCGTGCTCGCCTTCGCGTGGAAGTTGATGACGTAGATCGTCCGCGCCACGCCGTCGACCGTCACGGTGGCCTGCATCTCGAGGGGGAGCCGGTAGCCGAACGCGTAGGCCTCGTTCTCGAGGATCGCCTGGGTCCGGACGGGCCGGACGACCGCGCGGTCGTAGATGAACGCGAGCCGCTGGTCGAAGGTGGGGTCGCTGCTCACCTGGGGCCCGAGGTAGGCGCCGTAGCCCGCGCCGAGCTCGCTGCGGAGCGCGTTCCACTCGCCATCGGCGCTCGTGTCGACGACCTCCTGGAGCGCCCACAGGTCGATCTCGGCCTGCCGCATGACGGCGACGACGTTCTGGAGCTGGACCGCGTCGTTCGCCGGCGCCATCGTCGGCTCGCCGAAAAACTTGAGGTTCCACGTCGCGACGTCGAACGTGCCGTCGGTGCCGCGGGGCGGGACGGTCTGCGCGTCGGCGGGCGCGAGGGCCGCGCCCAGGAGGGCCACGAGGGCCGCGAATCGGACGGTCTGCATACGACGGGAAAGGGACCTGTGCGAAGGTAGGTGCCCGGGGCGCGGGCGGAGTGAACCGAACGGGTAGATTGGCGTCCCCCCGGACCATGGCCCACTCGCTCACCGTCGTCGGCGCGCCCGCCCTCGCAGCGCGCCTCTCCGCCCCCTCCGCCCCGCCGGCGGGGGACGCGCGCGGCGGCGTCGTCGTGGTCGGCGGGCCGGTCGAGCGGCGGGTCGACGTGGCGGCCGAGGCGGTCGCGGCCGGGGCGCACGCGTTCCTCCTGTGGCCGCCGGCCGCGAGCGCCAGCGCGGCGGAGGCCCTCGCCGACCGGGCCGAGGAGGCCGGCGTCGAGGTCGGCGTCGCCCGGCCGCTCGGGGCCACGGCGGCGCTCGCCGGCGTCCCCGCCGGCTGGGCCGCGCGGCTCGTCACGCTCGGCCTCGTCGCCCGCGTCGACGGCCCCCTCGCGGCGGCCGGCTGGCCGACGCTCCTCGCCGGCGCGCTCGACCTCTGCGCCACGCTCGCCGCCGCCCGCGACGTGTCGCGGCTCGACGCCGTCGCCGAGCGCGACGGCGACGCGCTCCGGGCCGTCGCCCTCGCGGCGCGGTTCGAGAACGGGGCCTACGCCCAGGCGACGGTCCGCTTTTCGGACCACGTCGCGGAGGACGAGGTCGCGCTCTACGCCGCCCGGCCGGGCTCGCGCGTCGAGGCGCGCTCGCTGGCGGGCCCGCTGTGCGTCGAGGCCGCGGGCCGCGGCGCGCCCGTCGCCCCGGCCCCGCCCGCCGCGGACCCCGAGGTGGCCGAGGTCGAGGCCTTCGCCGCCGCCGTCGCCGCCGGCCGCCCGGCGCCCTACGCCCTCGACGACGCCCTCGCCACGCTCCGCCTCGCCGAGCGGGCCCAGGAGCGGCTGCGGTAGGCGATCGCGAGTGGCCGAGTCGGCGAGTGAGCGAGTCGGCGAGTGAGCGAGTCGGCGGACTCGGCACGAGCCCGCCTTTCCCCGACGCTTGGCAGGCCCGTCCGCTCTCGGCCTCGATCTTTCCGGAGGGACACTCGCCCCCTCGTCCACATGTCCACCCGCCCCCTCTCGCTCCCCTTCGAGCCCGTCCTCCGCGCCGTCGGCGCCGAGGCCGACCGGCTGGGCGTCGAGGCGTACGCCGTCGGCGGGGCCGTGCGGGACGCGCTCCTCGGGCGCGAGACGACCGACCTCGACGTCGTCGCCGTCGGGCCGGGGAGGGGGATCGCGCTCGCCGAGGCCGTGGCCCAGGCCCTCAAGGTCAAGGCCCCAGCCGTGTACGAGGCGTTCGGGACCGCCGCCGTGACGGTCCCGGGCCCCCGGCTCCGTGCGCTCGTGGGCGGCGACTGGCACGACGACGACCGGCTCGTGCTCGAGTTCGTCGGCGCCCGAACGGAGAGCTACCGGGCCGATTCCAGAAAGCCCATCGTCGAGGACGGGACGCTCGACGACGACCTCGCGCGGCGCGACTTCACCGTCAACGCCCTCGCGGCGTCGCTGAACGCCGGCATGTTCGGCGAGGTCATCGACCGGTTCGACGGGCTGGCCGACCTCGACGCCAAAACTCTCCGCACGCCGCTCGACCCGGCCGTGACGTTCGAGGACGACCCGCTCCGGATGGTCCGCGCCGCGCGGTTCGCGGCCCAACTCGGGTTCGACGTGGCGCCCGAGGCCGTCGAGGCCATGACC
>CAXRFJ010000430.1:0-3269 GCA_964229475.1 Rubrivirga sp. | reverse complement strand
GCTCTGGATCTGCATGACAGGGAGAGGGGCGGGCCGCCCAAGCTACGGGCGCCCGCCCCTCCCGACGGCCCCGGGGGGCCGCCCGTTCCGTGAAGCGTCCGGGGGGCACGCGAGGCGCCCGGCCGCTCCGCGTCCGCCGCTAGGCGCTCGCGGTCACGACGCGCCGGGCCGGCGCGTACTTCTCGCGGAGCGCGACGACGATCGGGCTCGCCACGAAGATCGACGAGTACGTCCCGACCGCGATCCCCACGAGGAGCGCCAGCGAGAAGCCCTTGAGGACCTCGCCGCCGATGAGGAACAGGATGAGGACCGCGATGAGCGTCGTGCCCGAGGTCAGGATCGTCCGCGACAGCGTCGTGTTGATGGCCCGGTTGGCCGTCTCGGCGTACGGCTCCGTCTTGAAGAGGAGCGCGTACTCGCGGATCCGGTCGAACACGACGACCGTGTCGTTGATCGAGTAGCCGACGATCGTCAGGAGCGCCGCGATGATGGCCTGGTCGATCTGGAGCGAGAACGGGGTCACGTTGTGGAACAGCGCGAACAGCCCGAGCACGATCACGACGTCGTGGGCCAGCGTCAGGACGGCCGCGACGGCGTAGCGCCAGTCGAACCGGACGAAGATGTACAGGAGGATGACGAACAGGGCGCCGAGCACGAGGACGATCGCCTTGCCCCGGAGGTCGGACGCGATCCGGGGGCTGATCGAGTAGCGGCCCTCGACGCTCGGCTCCGAGCCCGCGAACGAGCTCGTGAACGTGTTGAGCACGCTCGCCTGGAGGGCGTCGGGCTCGCCCTCGGCGGCCGTCCGGACGAGCAGCGTCGTCGGCTCGCCGAACTCCTTGACCTCGAAGATCTCGCCGGTCGCGGCCTGGAGCGCCGAGGCGACCTCGGTCGACGGGACGGGCTCCTCGGTCTGGATGATGAACTCGATGCCGCCCTTGAAGTCGATCCCGGCCTCGAGGCCCGGGTAGACGAGGGAGACGATGGCGACCAGGAGCAGGATGCCCGAGATCAGGTAGCTGTCCTTGTTCGAGCTGAGGAAGTCGAACGAGGTGTTTTCGAAGATGCGCATGTCAGGGGGTAGTTCTGAGTTCGGAGTTCAGAGGTGGAGGTCACGGTCCGGCCGGAGTGGGGCTCCGGACCGCGAACGCCGAGCTCGCTCACCCAAAGGCGACGTTGACGCCGCGCTCCTGGACGAGGTAGTCGATGATGAGGCGGGTCACGACGAGCGCCGTGAACAGCGACGTGAGGATGCCGGCCATGAGCGTGACCGCGAAGCCCTGGATCGGCCCGACGCCGAACGAGAACAGGATCACGCCGATGAGGAACGTCGTGATGTTGGCGTCGGCGATGGCCGAGAGGGCCTTCCCGAAGCCGCCGTCGACAGCCGCCTTCAGCGTCTTGCCGCTCTCCATCTCCTCCCGGATGCGCTCGAAGATGAGCACGTTGGCGTCGACCGCCATGCCGATCGTGAGGAGGATGCCGGCCATGCCGGGCAGCGTCAGCGTGGCGCCGAAGCTGGCGAGGACGCCGAAGATGAACAGGACGTTCAGCAGCAGGGCCACGTTGGCCACGACGCCGGCGCCGCGGTAGTACACGGCCATGAACACGCACACGAGGACGAAGCCCACGAGGAGCGCCCGCGTGCCGGCCCGGATCGAGGCGGCGCCGAGGCTCGGGCCCACCGTCTGCTCCTGGACGATCGTGACCGG
The DNA here is from genome assembly GCA_964229475.1 of Rubrivirga sp. GTDB lineage: Bacteria > Bacteroidota > Rhodothermia > Rhodothermales > Rubricoccaceae > Rubrivirga. The sequence goes on along the minus strand of CAXRFJ010000430.1, from coordinate 1,557 downwards.
GGCCGGGAGCGCGCCCGACTTGAGGACGGTCACGATGTCGTCGACCTCCTGGCGGCTGAAGTTGCCGGTGATCTGCGTCCGCCCGTTCGGGATCCGCTCGTTGATCGTCGGGAACGTGTAGACGAGGTCGTCGAGGACGATGACGACGGGCTTGCCGCGGTTGGCGCCCGTGATCTGGCTCCAGCGGCTCGCGCCGACGCCGTCCATCGTGATCGAGACCTGGGGGGCGTTCGTGTAGGGGTCGAAGTCCGGGCCGGCGTCGGTGATCACCTCGCCCTGGAGCTCGACGCGCTCGTTGACGGCGACGAGGTAGTGGACGCCGTCGCCGTCGGCCGTCACGCCGGCGTCGGGGCCGGCCGTGAACAGGAAGTTGACGCCCGGCGGGATGAGCCGCTGCGCGCCCGGCGCGGCGAGGAGCCGCGCGACCTCGGCCGTGTCGCGCTCGGCGACCTGCCCGACGATCGGCGAGTTCGACGACGGGTCGACCTGGATCCGCTGGAGGACCGCGGCCAGCGGGTTCCCGCCGGCCTCGGCGGCCTCGTCGCCCCCGGCTGTGATGTCGCCGAGGTCGAGGACGTCGGACGAGTCGGAGCCGGCGTCGCCGGTCGAGTCGGCCGAGGCGATCGGGGTGGCCGTCGTGTCCGCGTCGGTGGCCCCGTCGGCGTCGGCCTCCTCGCCGCCGTTCTCGTAGTAGGCGAAGAGGTTGGTCGCGGCCTGCTGGATCTCGGCCGTCGGCGGCGTGAGGTGGAACGTGAGCCGGGCCGTGCCCTTGAGCAGCTCGCGGACGCGCTCCTCGTCGTCGACGCCCGGGAGCTCGACGACGATGCGGGAGGTGCCCTGGCGCTGGATGAGCGGCTCGGTCACGCCGAACCGGTCGATCCGCTGGCGGATGATCTCCTCGGCGCGGACGAGCGCCTCCTCGACCTCCTCCTGGAGGTACGCGACGACGGCGTCGTTCTCGGAGCGCGCCGTGACGTCGGCGTCGGCGTTGCGGAAGTAGCGGGCCAGGCGCGTGCCGGGCCGCTCGGCCTCGACGGCGTCGGCGAAGAGCGTGACGAAGTCCTGGTCGGACGTCACCGACGCCTCGGTGGCCGCGGTGAGCGCGGCGTCGAACGTGTCGTCGGTCCGGTTGCCGGCCAACTCGCGAAGGAGCGCGCCGGTGCCGACCTCGAGCGTCACGTGCATGCCGCCCTGGAGGTCCAGGCCGAGCTTGAGGGCCTCCTCGGAGGTGGCCTGGAGGTCATCCGCGTTCTCCGCCTTGTAGGCCTCGCGCTCGGCGGGGTCCATCGCGGCGAGGTCGCGGTTGTTGAGGGAGTTCTGGATCGTCGGGAACAGCTGCCACAGGGAGATGACGAGCAGCGCACCGACGGCGAAGAGCTTGAAGCCGTTGCCTTGCATAGGGATCGGGCGCCCAGACGGGCGCCGGGTTGGGGTCGTGGGACGGCGCCCCTCCCCATCGGAGGAGCGCGGAACGAGAGTCGAGTCGGGGGAGGCCCGGAGGCCCCCGCCTAGGGCGCGCGCGGGCGCGCGGAGGGCGCGGCCGGCCGAGGCGGCGGG
>CAXRFJ010000429.1:0-2162 GCA_964229475.1 Rubrivirga sp. | reverse complement strand
CGCCGGGTGCGGCCCGGCCGAGGGCGGGGCCTCGGGCCCGATCGCCGAGCGCCGGGTCAACGTCGTCGCGACGACGAGCATGATCGCGGACCTTGCCCGCGAGGTCGGCGGCGACCGCGTCGCGGTCGAGGGCCTCATGGGGCCGGGCGTCGACCCCCACCTCTACCGGCCGCGCGAGAGCGACGTGGCCCGGCTCGTCGGGGCGGACATCGTCCTGTACAACGGGCTCGAACTGGAGGGGAAGATGGGCGAGGTGCTGGAGCAGGTCGAGGGCCGCGGGATCGTGGCCGAGCCGGTCGCCGAGGTCCTGTCGGAGGACGTGCTCCTCACCCCGCCCGAGTTCGAGGGCGCCTTCGACCCGCACGTCTGGATGGACGTGACGTTGTGGAAGCGCGTCTCGACGGCCGTCGCCGACGCGCTCGCGGCGCTCGATCCGGCGCACGCGGAGACCTACACGGCCAACGCGGCGGCCTACCAGGCGCGGCTCGACTCGCTCGACGCGTGGGTCCGCCAGCGGGTCGCGGAGGTGCCCGAGGGCGGGCGCGTCCTCGTCACGGCCCACGACGCGTTCAACTACTTCGGCCGGGCCTACGGCTTCGAGGTCCGCGGCCTCCAGGGCCTCTCGACGGCCACCGAGGCGGGCACGGCCGACGTCCGCGACCTCGCGGCGTTCGTGGCCGCGCGCCGGATCCCGGCCCTCTTCGTCGAGTCGAGCGTGTCGCCGCGCAACATCGAGGCGGTCCAGCAGGCCGTCCGCGCGCGCGGCTTCGACGTGGCCATCGGCGGCAACCTGTTCTCGGACGCCCTCGGCGACCCCGGCACGCCGGAGGGGACCTACGAGGGGATGATCCGGCACAACGTGGGCACCATCGTCGGCGCGTTGAGCGGAGAGCGATGAGGGCGGTGTTCCGTGTTTCGTGTTGCGTGTACGAGGTGAGCGATGAGACAGCCTGAGGGGTTCGCAGCGTGGGAGGAGGCCGTGCCGGCCGCGATTCGGGGAGACGCGCTCTGGCGGATGACCGTGTACCGGCTGGCGCTCTTCCTCGGCGACGTCGCGTGGGCCGACGTATCGACGCTTCACCGCGACGGGCGGACGCGACGGATCGCGGACCAGTTGTATCGGGCGGTCGGATCCATCTCGGCGAACGTTGCGGAGGGCTACTCGCGCGGCAGCGGGAAGGACCGCGCGCGGTTCTACGAGTACGCGCTCGGCTCGGCCCGCGAGGCACGCGACTGGTACTACAAAGCCCGACACAAGCTGGGGGATGATCTCGTGGCTGACCGGCTCGACCTGCTGGCGGAGATCTGTCGCCAGTTGATCGGCACGATCCGGAACCAGCCTGGCCGGTCGCTCCGAGAGCCCGGCGTCCCGTACTCCACCGACGGAGAGGCATGACCACGCAACACGCAACACGCAACACACCGGCCATCGACGTCGCCGACCTCACCGTCGCCTACCGCGACGAGCCCGTCCTGTGGGACGTCGACCTCCGCGTGCCCGAGGGCGTGCTCATGGCGATCGTCGGGCCGAACGGGGCCGGCAAGACGACGCTCATCAAGTCGATCCTCGGGCTGCTGCCCACGGCCGCCGGGCGCGTCGAGGTCCTGGGCGCGCCGCTCGCCGACCGCCGCCGCGACGTGGCCTACGTGCCCCAGCGCGGGAGCGTCGACTGGGACTTCCCGACGAGCGTGCTCGACGTCGTGCTCATGGGCACCTACGGCCGCCTCGGGTGGATCCGACGGCCCGGCGCTGAGGAGCGGGCTCGGGCGTCGGAGGCGCTCGAACAGGTCGGCATGGCCGACTTCGCGGACCGACAGATCGCGCAGCTCTCCGGCGGCCAGCAGCAGCGCGTGTTCCTCGCGCGGGCGCTCGTGCAGGACGCCGCCGTCTACCTCATGGACGAGCCGTTCCAGGGCGTCGACGCGACGACCGAGCGGGCGATCGTGGCGCTCCTCCAGCGGCTCCGGGAAGAGGGGAAGACCGTCCTCGTCGTCCACCACGACCTCCAGACCGTGCCCGAGTACTTCGACTGGGTGCTCTTGCTGAATGTCCGCCGGATCGCGGCTGGGCCGGTCGCGGAGGTCTTTACCGACGCCAACCTCCGCGCGGCCTACGGCGGGCGCGTCCCGGTCCCGGCCGGCGGCGCCCCGCTCGCCGAGCC
>CAXRFJ010000428.1:0-3344 GCA_964229475.1 Rubrivirga sp. | reverse complement strand
CCCGACGGCGCCGCGGCGGCCGGCGCCGGCGCCGTGCCGGCGGCGCCGCCCGCGCCCGCTTCGCGCCCCGGGTCCCCGCCCCCGGCTCGGGTCCCACCCGGCCCCCGCCCGCCTCGGCACCGCGGCGGGCGGGGGCAGGGTCGGACACGAGCCGTGGGCGGGGACCCGGGGCGCTAAGCCTTCGCGGGCTTCGCCTCCTTCACGGCGCCGTCGCCGGCCGCCGCGTCGCCGTCGGGACGCGGCGTGTAGGGCGCGTCGTGCTCCGGGAACTGCTTGATGTAGGCCTCCTGGATCGGGTGGCCCGTCCCCTTCGCGTTGGGCGACGACTCGTGGATGTAGTAGTCCTCGTTCGGGAGCGTCTCGACCCAGGTGAGCGCGGCCTCAGCGGCGCGGAGCATCGAGTCGTCCGAGTTCTTGTGGAGCGCGCGGACGTTGGCCTCGATCCGCTCGTGGGCGAGGTGCATAAAGTGGAGCCCGGCGAGCTTGTCGCGGTCCCACTCGGCCCCGCTGGCGCCGCGCGCGAGCTGCTGGTCGAGCTTCGAGAGCACGCAGCTCCAGGCGAACATCAGCACGGCGTTGTCGGCGAGCCGGGCCTGGACCGCCTGCCGCGACACGATGGCCTCCTCGAGCTTCTTCGACGCCAGCTTGAACTCGCGCGTGTGCGTCTGAACGTGGCCCGCGAGGCGCTCGGCGAACGACCGGAGCGACGGGTGGACGCGCGAGACCTCGGGCTTCGCCTTCTTCACGCCGAGGAAGATCTCGGTCGCGAGCGGCGTGCCGGCCCGGATCGTCTGCGGCGTGAACGCGCCCTTGAGGATGCGGGAGACGTTCTCCTGGACGGTCTCGTCGTCGCTCCACTCGACCGTGTTCAGCACGCCGAGCATGTACTCCGCGAGCTGCTTGCCGCCGTAGGCGAAGATGAACGACTGCATCACCTCGTTCGAGCCCTCGACGATCCGGTGGATCCGGTTGTCGCGCCAGAGCCGCTCGAACTCGTTCTCGGTCACGTAGCCCTCGCCGCCCATGATCTGCATGGCCGAGTCGATGACGTTCCAGCCCTCCTCGGAGCAGAAGTACTTGCAGGCGGCCGTCTCGACCATGATGTCCGGGTCGTGCCGGTCGAGCATCCCGCAGACGGCGTAGAGCATCGCGTCCATGGCGAAGCAGAACGCGTGCATCTCGGCGACCCGCTTCTGGACGAGCTCGAAGTCGGCGAGGGGGCGCTGGAACTGGTACCGCGTCTGGACCCACTTCGTCGACTGCTCGGCGGCCTGCTTGGCCGCGCCGGTCACGCCGGCCGAGAGCGTGCACCGGCCGTAGTTGAGGCACGTCAGCGCGACCTTCAGGCCCTGGCCCTCGCGGTGGAGCAGGTTCTCCTTCGGCACGCGGACGTTCTCGAACCGGATGCGCGCCTGCCACGTCCCGCGGATGCCGGCCTTCGAGCGGTTCCTCTGGAAGAAGGAGACGCCCTCCATGTCCGGCGTCACGATGAGGGCCGAGACGCCCTTCTTGGTCTTCCCCGTCTTGGGGTCCGTGACCTGCTGGTTGGCCATCACCGTGAGGAGCCCGGAGAGGGCGCCCGAGGTGATCCACTTTTTCTCGCCGTTGAGGAGGTAGACGCCCTCCTCCTCGCTCCACTCGCACGTCGTCTCCTGCCCGGCGGCGTCGGAGCCGACCTGGGGCTCGGAGAGGCAGAAGCCCGACAGCTTCTCGCGAGCGACCATCCGGAGGAAGCGGGCCTTCTGGTCGTCGGTGCCGAACAGCATGAGCGCCTTGCAGCCGATCGACTGGTGGGCCGACACCATGACGGCCGTCGAGCCGCAGCGCCGGCCGATGGCCTCGAGGACGCGGTTGTACGACGCGACGCCGAGGCCGAGGCCGCCGTACTCCTCGGGCACCGTCATCCCCATCACGCCCATGTCGAAGAGGCGCTGGATGACCCAGTCGGGGATGACTTGCTCCTGGTCGATCTGGATCGACGGGTGCTCGGTGTCGAGGTAGGTCTCGAGCTCGTCGAGGAGCGCGTCGGCCTTGGCCTTCTCCTTGGGCGAGACCTCGGGGTACGGGAAGACCAGCTCCTCGCGGACGCGGCCCCAGAAGAGGTTCTTGATGAACCCCATCTCGTCGGGCTCCGGACCGAACATCGTTTCGGTCTCGCGGATCATCTGCTGGTCGCGGGCGGAGACGCCCTTCATCGAGGAAAGGAGAGACATGGGGGACAGGTGGGGGTGGAAGCGCTTTTCTGACGACTCAAGGTAGGTCCTGGGCCGCCGCTCTCGGTTGGCGTGCGTGCGAAGGCGGGGCGAGATTCCCGCATGCCCGACCTCAACGCGCCTCCCCCCTTTTCCGTTCGCCTGCGGGCCGCAGTCGCCGAGGCCGGCGCCCCGCTCTGCGTCGGCCTCGACCCCGACCCCGACCGGCTCCCCCCGGCCTTCGCCGGCCGGGGCGCGGAGGGCGCGGCGGCGTTTTGTGTTGCAATAACGGATTCGACACAATGCGTCGCCGCTGCCTTCAAGCCGAACCTCGCCTTTTTCGAGGCCTACGGGCCCGACGGCTGGGACGCCCTCGCGACCGTCTGCGAGGCCGTCCGCCGCTCGCGCCGGCTCCTCGTGCTCGACGGCAAGCGCGGCGACATCGGCAACACGGGCCGGCGCTACGCCGCGGCCCTCTACGACCGCCTCGGCGGCGACGCGGCCACGGTCGCCCCCTACATGGGGGCCGACAGCGTGGCGCCCTTCCTCGAGCACGCCGGGCGCTGCGCGTTCGTCCTCGTCGCCACCTCGAACCCCGGCGCGGCCGACCTCCAGCACCTCGGGGTCGACGGCGAGCCGCTCTACCACGCCGCCGCGCGGCTGGCGACCGACGCCGCCCGGCGCCTCCCCGGCGAGGCCGGGTTCGTCGTCGGCGCGACGCGGCCCCAGCTGCTGGCCGACCTCCGCGAGGCGCACCCGGAGGTCCCGTTCCTCGTCCCCGGCGTCGGCGCGCAGGGCGGGTCGGTCGAGGACACGCTCCGCGCCAACGCGGGCGGTCCGATCCTCGTCAGCTCGAGCCGCGGCATCCTCTACGCCTCCTCCGGCGAGGACTTCGCCGAGGCGGCACGGGACGCCGCCGAGCGGCTGGCGGCGTCGCTCGCCGACTAGACGGCCACCCGATCGGCGAGAGGGACGGCGAGGTCACCACGCTGTAACCTTTCGGAAAGGGGCGCCGTCGTCGGAGTGAATCGCCCCCGACCATGTCTCCCGACGCCCTCGTCCGTCAGCACGCCGACCTCGTCTACCGCGTCGCCCTCCGGGTGACCGGGACCGCCGACGACGCGGCCGACGCGGCGCAGGACGCGCTCGTGA
>CAXRFJ010000427.1:0-5366 GCA_964229475.1 Rubrivirga sp. | reverse complement strand
CGTCCACTCGTCCACTCGTCCACTCGTCCACTGATGCTCCGCCCGCTCCTCCTCGCCCTGCTCCTCGTGCCCGCGCTCGTCGCTGCCCAGGACCGCTACGTCGCCCTCAACGCCACCGTCTACACCGTCGACGAGGCGGCGCCGACGGCCGAGGCGTTCGCCGTCGAGGACGGCCGGTTCGTCGCCGTCGGCTCGGAGGCCGACGTGGCCGGCCCCCGCGCCGACTGGCCCCGCCTCGACCTCGGCGGGCGGACGGTCGTCCCCGGCCTCATCGACGCGCACGCCCACCTCATGGGGCTGGGCGACGCGCTCCTCCAGGCCGACCTCGTGGGGACGACCTCGACGGCCGAGATCGTCGAGCGCCTCGTGGCCTTCGCCGAGGACGTGCCCGAGGGCACGTGGATCATGGGCCGCGGGTGGGACCAGAACGACTGGGGCGGCGACGGCGCCTTCCCGACCCGTCAGGACCTCGACGCCGCGTTCCCCGACCGGCCCGTCTGGCTCGGCCGCGTCGACGGGCACGCCGGGTGGGCCAACACGGCCGCGCTCCGCGCCGCCGGCATCGACCCCGACGCGCCGGCGCCCGAGGCGCCCGAGGGCGGCGCCGTGATCCGCGACGGCGAGGGCCGGCCGACCGGCGTCTTCGTCGACGCCGCGGAGGCGCTCGTCGCCGACGCCATCCCCGCGCCCGACGAGGCCTACTACGCCGAGGCGCTGTCGCGCGCGCTCGACGCGACCGCCGCGGCCGGGCTCACGGGTGTCCACGAGGCCGGCGTGCCCCTGGCGGTCCTCCCGCTGTACCAGCGGTTCGCGGCGGAGGGCCGGTTCCCGATCCGGAACTACGCCATGATCACGCCGCCCGGCATCGCCCCGTTCTGCGACCGGAACCCCGACGGGATCGACGAGCCCCGCCTCGTGGTCCGCTCGGTGAAGGTCTACGCCGACGGCGCCCTCGGCAGCCGCGGCGCCGCGCTCCTCACCGACTACGCCGACGCCCCCGGCAACCGCGGTCTCCTCTTCCAGGACGACGGCGCGCTGGAGGCGACCGTCCGCGCCGCGATGGTCTGCGGGCTCCAGGTCAACACGCACGCCATCGGCGACCGGGCCAACCGGCAGGTCCTCGACGCCTACGCCGCCGCCATCGACGCGACGGGCGGCGGGCCGGGCCGGCACCGCATCGAGCACGCCCAGATCCTCTCGCTCGACGACCTCGAGCGGTTCGCGGCCCTCGGCGTCATCGCGTCCGTCCAGCCGACGCACGCGACCAGCGACATGCCGTGGGCCGGCGACCGGCTCGGCGACGAGCGCCTGAGGGGCGCCTACGCGTGGCGCCGGCTCTCCGACAGCGGCGCGCGCCTCGCCCTCGGCAGCGACTTCCCGGTCGAGCGCGTCTCGCCGCTCCTCGGGTTCTACGCCGCCGTCACGCGGCAAGACGCCGACGGGATGCCGCTCGGCGGGTGGTTCGGCAACCAGGTCCTCACGCGCGCCGAGGCCCTCCGCGGGTTCACCCTCGACGCCGCCTACGCCGCGTTCATGGAGGACGAGGTGGGCAGCATCGAGCCCGGCAAGCGGGCCGACTTCGTCGTCCTGAGCCAGGACCTCATGACGGTCCCGCCGGAGGAGATCCTCGACACGGCCGTCGTGGCGACCTACCTCGACGGCGCCGCGGTCTACGAGGCCGAGTAGCCGACCCCGCCCGCCTCGACACCGAGGCGGGCGGGGCGGGTACACAAACGAGCCCCCGCCCCGACGACGTCACGGGGCGGGGGCCGGGGGCCAGGGATCGGCCCAGGCGGTCGACCAGTGTGATGGGGGTCGACCTCGGACGGGGCGGGTGGCTCACGAATCCCTCCCCGTCCGTAGTCAGGCGTGTTCGCCGCGCGGCGCGAGGTGGTGGGATGCCCCGCGGCGAACGATCCCAAGGTGCGGACTCGGCGGGCCGAAACCTTGGGGAGGGGGTGGGAGAGACGTGAGGGTTAGCTGAGGGATCGGCGTCAGACGGCCTCCTGGGCGTCTCCGGGGGCGTTTCGAGGAATCGTCCGTAGCGGATGCGGGCCGTCGGCGCTATCGTGAAGGGGCCCGATGGCGGCCCGGGCACCATGGCGCGCGCCGGGCCGTTTGGGGCACACGAGACCGCCCTCCGACGCCCGCTCGCCCGGGCCGGCGGCATCCCTGGCATCCCTACGACGTCCCCGAATGGAACCGGCACAGCCGGCCGACCAGCCGATTCTCACCGCCCCCTTCCGCGTGGGCGCCTGGATCGCGGAGCCGATGGCCAACCGGCTCACGCGAGGGGACGACGTGCGCCGTCTCGAGCCGAAGGTCATGGAGGTCCTGGCGGCGATGGCGGCCCGCCCCGGCGAGACCGTCACGAAGGACGAGTTCATGGCCGAGGTCTGGACCGGGACCGTCGTCACCGACGACGTCCTCGCGCGGTGCATCTCGGAGCTCCGGAAGGCCCTCGGCGACAAGGCCCGCAACCCGAAGTACGTCGAGACCCTCCGCAAGCGGGGCTACGCGCTCATCGCGCCCGTCGAGCACGACGTGGACCTCGACCTCGGCGCCTCGCCCCCGACGCCCCTCGGCGACGGGGCCATGGCGCTCCCGGCCGGCGCCAGCGTCCCGATCACCGGCCGCGACCTCCGCCGGCCGGTCCTCCCGCAGCGGACGCGCCCCGTGGCCCTCGTGTGGGGGCTCATCGCGGCGGCCGTCACGCTCGTCGGGGCCTACCTCGCCTACCGCGCCGGCGTCGCCGGCGTCCGGCCCCTCGCGACCGTCCCGGTCACGAGCACGCCAGGCGACGAGCGCGACCCGGCCCTCTCGCCCGACGGCGAGCGCGTGGCCTTCGCGTGGGACGGCGGCACGAACGTGCCCGGCGAGGGGCCGCAGTTCGACATCTACGTCCAGCCGACCGCCGGCGGCGCGCCGACGCGCCTCACCATGCACCCGGCCGACGAGCTCAGCCCGGCCTGGAGCCCCGACGGCGAGCGCGTCGCCTACGTCCGGTGCGGCAAGGGCGGCGAGTGCGGCGTCCACGTGGTCGACGCGGGCGGCGGGGCGGAGGAGACGCTCGTGGCCTCCGGCGACCTCGCCATCACGGACCTCGTGTGGAGCCCCGACGGCGCGCGCCTCGCCTTCTCGGGCCGCCGTGGCCGGCAGGGCGCCTTTAGCCTCCACCTCCTCCCGCTCGACGGCTCGCCGCCGCAGCGCCTCACGTCGCCGGCCTCGACCTACCCCGGCGACCTCAACCCGGCGTTCTCGCCCGACGGCCAGCAGCTCGCGTTCGTCCGGACGGAGCTCGACGGGCGGCAGGACGTGGCCGTCGTGACGGTCAGCGGCGGGCGCGTGCGGCGCCTCGCGCGCGAGCAGAAGGGCGTGACGGGGCTCGACTGGACGCCCGACGGCAGCGAGGTCGTCTACGCCGCCAACCGCGAGGGCGCGGCCGGGCTGTGGCGCGTCGGGCTCGACGGCGGCGACCCGCGCTGGGTGGCCCTCGGCGCCGACGGCGGCGAGATCGCCGGCCCGTCGGTCGGGCGCCGCGGCGGCGTGGCCTTCGCCCGCCAGCAGGTCCGCTCACAGGTCGTCTCGGTCGGCGCGGGCGCCGAGGCGGCGACGCTCGTCCCCTCGACTCGCGACGACCGCCAGCCGACGGTCTCGCCCGACGGCCGGCGCGTCGCGTTCGTCTCGACGCGCTCGGGCAGCCACGAGGTCTGGGTGGCGAAGCCCGACGGCTCGGACGCGGCCCAGCTCACGGCGTTCGACGGCGTCCGCGTGAGCGGCCCGCGGTGGAGCCCCGACGGCCGCCGGCTGGCGGTCTCGGCCCGCCCCGAGGGCAACGCCGACGTGTTCGTGGTGCTGCCCAGCGGCGAGGTCCGCGCGCTCACCGACGACCCCGCCGACGACGTCGCCCCGACGTGGTCGCGCGACGGGAACTGGGTCTACTTTGCCTCGAGCCGCGGCGACCGCTGGCAGATCTACCGCGTCCCGTCGGCCGGCGGCGACGCCGAGCCGGTCACGGTGAGCGGCGGCGTGGCCGCCGCCGAGGCGCCGGACGGCACGCTCCTCGTGCTCCGGCCCGACCGCCGCGGCCTCTGGCGCCTGCCGCTCGTCGAGGGCGAGGTCCGCGACGTCCGCGCTCGGCGGATCGACGTGAACCTCTCGCCGGCCGACTGGGCCAACTGGGCCGTCGTGGGCGACGAGGTCTACGTGCTCCTCCGCGACTACGAGCGGCGCGGGTCCGTCGCCCGCGTGGACCTCGGCACGGGCCGGGCCCGCGTGCTGGCGGCCGTCGCCGACGTGCCCGAGGACTCCGGCCTGGGCGTCTTCCCGGGCGGCGAGCGGTTCCTCCTCTCCCGCCTCGACCGCGCCGACAGCGACGTGGTCTGGGTCGAGGACTTCGAGTAGCCGGCCCGCCGGGCGGCCCGCGCGTTCAGGGCATCCGCCAGCCCGGCCGCCGGTATCCTGCGGGCTCCCCGCCGCCGCCATGGACCCCGCCCCTCTCGAGTTCGGATCGACCGCCTGGTATGTCGTCATGGTCCTGGCCGGCGTGGCCGTCGGCGTGGCGATCGCGATCGCGCGGACCATCTTCCGGAAGGACGAGTGAGCGCCCTGACCGACGAATTCGGCCGCCGGCACACGACGCTTCGGCTCGGGCTCACGGAGCGGTGCAACCTCCGCTGCGTCTACTGCATGCCGGCCGAGGGCGTCCCGCTCACGCCGACCCGGCAGATGCTGGCCACGGACGAGATCGCCCGCCTCGGGCGCGTGCTCGCCGAGGCGGGCGTGGACAAGATCCGGCTGACGGGCGGCGAGCCGCTCGTGCGGAAGGACGCCGTCGAGGTCACGGAGCGGCTCGGGCGCCTCGGCCTCCGGTCGCTGGCCATGACGACGAACGGGCTCCTCCTGGAGGACCGGCTGCCCGCCCTCCGTGCCGCCGGCCTCACCGACCTCACCGTCTCGCTCGACACGCTTCGGCCCGACCGCTTCGAGGCCGTCACGCGCCGGCCGGGCCTCGGCCGCGTCCTCTCGGCGCTCGACGCCGCGCTCCGCCTCGGCTACCGGATCGACGGGCCGAGGTCGCTCAAGGTCAACGTCGTCTCGCTCCGCGGCGTCAACGAGGACGAGGCGGCGGACTTCGCCGACTGGGCGGCGCGCGAGCCCCTCGAGGTCCGCTTTATCGAGGTCATGCCGTTCGACGGCAACGGCTGGGACCGGTCCGAGCTCGTCTCGTTCGAGGAGACCCGGGCGCGGATCGAGGACGTCCACGGGCCGCTCGACGCGCTGGAGGACGGCCCGCACGCGACGGCGCGGACGTTCGCGCGCCCCGGCTGGCGGGGCCGCGTCGGGTTCATCGCCAGCATGACGGC
>CAXRFJ010000426.1:0-2662 GCA_964229475.1 Rubrivirga sp. | reverse complement strand
ACCTCGTGGACGTGGAACGCCGTGTAGAACGGGGCCTTGTCGACGGCGTGGAGCCGGTCCGCGAGGGCGTCGAGGCGGACGAGGCGGCCGCCGAGGGCGGGCCCCGGCCGGCGGTCGGCAAGGACGCTCCAGTGGGCGAGGCGCGCGCCCGGCGCGCCCGCCTCGGCGACGGCGGCGAAGAGGGCGTCGGCCTGATCCAGCGGGAGGTACTCGAACACGTCCGACAGGTTGAACTGGGTGAACGGCGCGTCGGCCTCGGCGAGGGCGCGGTCGAGCGGGGCGAGGCGCCACGAGAGCCGGTCGAGCCGGCCCCGGATGGCCTCGAAGTGCTCGGCGCGAAGGTAGCGTGGGAGCGCGTCGGCGTGCGTCCCGCTCAGCACCCACTGGAGGTACGGGTTCCGGGCCGGGTCCGTCGCCGTGACGGCCTCGCGGACGCGCCCGAGCAGCCGGTCGGCCGCGCTCCCCTCGACCTGCGAGAAGGCCGTCGGGTACCGGGCCTTCCCGAGCACCGCCCGCGACGTGGCGACGCGGAAGAGGAGCCGCCAGCGCAGGGTGTTCCAGTGCGCGTCGTACCACGTCCGGCGCGCGTCCACCGTCGGCGCACCGGCGAGGAGTCGCTCGACGCGCCGGCGCGGATGCGCGAGCGGGAGGATCCGGCGGCGGAACAGGTGGAAAAAGTGCTCGAACGTCCCGCCCGTCCCGACGCCGGCGGCGATCACGGCGGGCCGCGCGTCCCAGAACGAGCGGGCGTCGGCGTCGAGGGCCCCGCGGCAGCGGGTGTAGAGGTCGGCCCGTCGGTCGCTGGCGCGGGAGCCGACGAGCTGCAGCACCTCCGCGTGCTCGAGCGTCCGGAACGCGGCGACGCGGAGGGCGAGGCACGCGATCTGCGCCGGGTTGAGGTCGACGGCGACGACAGACGCCGGGTCGTCGGCGAGGAGCGCGAGCGCGTTGTCGCCGGCCGAGCCGATCGACAGCACGCGGTCGCCGGGGCCGACGGCGAGCGCCTCGGCGAGCACGTCGGCGTCCTCCCAGACCTGCGCGTAGCGAATCGTGGCGTCGGTCATGGCTCCGGGATCGGCGGGACGTCGTCGACGAACAGCCCGACGCCCCTGTCGTGGACCGGCGCCGCCAGCCGGTCGAGCAGGCGGGCGAACGGGACGAGGGCGAGGTGGCCGAGGACGATCCGGCGGCTCAGCCCGCGCGTCGCCCCGCCCGACCGGCGGGCGTAGCCGGCACCGCGCGCCGCCGAGAGCCGGGCCGATTCCAGCAGGTGGACCGTGAGCGGGCGCAGCCGCCCGGTCGCTCCGACCCGCGCCCGCTCGTGGTCGAGCCGCGCGGCCAGCGCGACGCCGACGGTCTCGAGGTCGTCCGACCACGCGGCGTGGGCGAGGGTGCTCATCGACACCCGCACGGGAACGGCGTCGGGCGCCGCCCTCTCGGGACGGAAGGTGCCGGCGGGCGGCGCCTCGGCCATCGGGACCAGCTCCGCGTGGAGGATCGGTACGGCGTGGCGCCGCGCCTCGCGGTCGAGGAGCCACGCAGCGGGGAGCAGCGCTCGTTCCGCGGCGACGAGCGCCCGCGAGAGGAGGTCCGCCCGCAGGCCGCCGCGACGCCGGTAGCCGGCGCGGCGGGCGCGGTTGAGGCGGATCGCGTCCCGCAGGTGGTCGGTGAGGCCGGCGTCACCCATGGATCCGTTCGACGCGGCCCGTCGCGCCGTCGAGGCGGACGCGGTCGCCGTCCGCCAGCCAGTCGGTCGCGCCGGGCACCGCGACGACCGCCGGGATCCCCAGCTCGCGCGCGACGATGGCCGAGTGCGACAGGAGGCTCCCGCGCTCGACCACGAGCCCGGCGCACGCGGGGAACAGCAGGACCCAGCCTGGGTCGGTCCGCTCGGCGACGAGGATCGTCCCCGGTGCGAGCTCGACGCCCCGCGGGTCGCGGACGACGCGGACCGGGCCCTCGACCACGCCCGCGCAGCACCCGAGGCCGGTCCGCACGTCGCCGTCCGCGCCCGCGACAGGGGCGGGCACGTCGGCCGTGAGCGCAGAGGTGGCGACCGGGCCGCGCGTCGTGAACCGGTCCGGCGGTGGAGTCGCCTCCCGGTAGCCCTCGAACTCGGCCCGGCGAACGGCGACGAGACCGCGCACGTCACGCGTCGTCGCCGTGCCACGGGCGAGGCCCAACAACTCCTCGATCTCCAACCAAAAGACGTCGCGGGCGTCGTCGAGGCGGCTCGCCTCGGTGAGCCGCTGGCCCATCGCGAGGACGAGGCGGCGGGCGCGGCCGAACACGCGCGTCCGCTCGAAGCGGAGGTTCTCGCGGTCGCGGACGCGGGCGCGGGCGTGGCGGAGCAGGAACCGGAACACGAGGCGTCGGAGCGGGTGGCCGCGGAGCGCGTCGGCGGCGAGGCCCTCGGCCTCGGCGCGCTGGCGGGCCGCCTCGACGCCGGGCTCGCGGGCGTCACCGTCCGCGATCCGCCGCGCGCGAGCGCCGACGGAGCGGAAGAGCGGCGTCGGGTCGTCGGCGAGCGTCGGGCTCTCCAGCTTGAGCTCCTCGAGGCAGCGGTCGCCGAACCGCGTCACGTAGTCGGCCACGTCGGCGGCGACCTCGGGGCGGTCGGCGAGGGCGGAGTCGATCGCGTCACGGTCGCCGTGGAGGAGCG
>CAXRFJ010000425.1:0-5542 GCA_964229475.1 Rubrivirga sp. | reverse complement strand
GCCCGCCCCCCTCACCACCCCCACCCCTCCCCATGCTCCGCTCTGCTACGGCCCTCCTCGCCCTGCTCCTCGCCGGGCCGGCCCTCGCGCAGGTCCCGACCGTCACGGTCGCCACCGACATCACGACCGACACGCAGTGGTCGGCCAGCGAGGTCTACCTCCTCGACGGCCTCATCTACGTCCGCCCCGGCGCCACGCTGACCATCGAGGCCGGCACCATCGTCAAGGGCAAGGCGATCCCGAGCACCGCGACCGGCGACCTCGCCTCGGGCCTCGTGGTCATGGTCGACGGCACGATCGAGGCCGACGGCCGCGCCGACGCCCCGATCATCTTCACGGCCGAGGCCGACAACGTCGACGACCCGTCCGACCTCGGGCCCGACGACCGCGCCGAGTGGGGCGGGCTCATCGTCCTGGGCCGGGCCACGACCAACTCGACGCCGGCCATCAACAACGTCGAGGGCATCCCGGCCTCCGACGACACCCGGTTCGGCTGCGACGGCGCGACGTTCCAGTGCGACGACGACGACGACTCGGGCACGCTCCGCTACGTCTCCGTCCGCCACGGCGGCTTCGGCTTCGAGACCGACTCCGAGATCAACGGGATGACGTTCGGCGCCGTCGGCCGCGGCACGACGATCGAGTACGTCGAGGTCTTCGCCAACTCGGACGACGCCTTCGAGTTCTTCGGCGGCACGGCCCAGGCCAAGTACCTCGTCGGCGCGTTCAACGGCGACGACACGTTCGACACCGACCGCGGCTTCCGGGGCAAGTTCCAGTTCGGCCTCTCGCTCAACAACCCGGGCAACGACGCCGGGCGGTGCTTCGAGAACGACGGCGGCGTCTCGAGCCTCGGCGGCGAGGACGCGACCCCGTACTCGAACCCGGTCTACTCGAACATCACCTGCATCGGGGCCGGCCAGAACGCCGACCCGAACCAGCTCGGCGAGGAGCTCAACTCGGCGGCCATGCAGCTCCGCGACAACACGGGCGGCAAGATCTACAACTCGGTCTTCGTCGACTTCCCGGGCTCGGCGCTCAACCTCGAGGCGCTCTCCTCGGGCGAGGACACGGAGAACCGGTTCGGCAACAACGTCGAGGGCACCGACGACCTCATCATCGCCAACAACGTGTTCTTCGGGTTCGGCGCCGGGGCCACCTTCGCCGCCCTCGTCGACGACGACTCCGACAACTCGCCGGCCCGCCAGCAGGCCATCGAGGCCGCGCTCGCCGGCGCCAACACCATCGGCGACCCGCAGCTGGCCAACATCGACCGGGAGATGAACTTCGACCCGCGCCCGCTCGGGGCCGGCCTCGCCGCCGCCGGCGCCACGTTCACCGGCAACGCGCTCGCCGGCGACGACTTTTTCGAGGTCGTCGCCTACCGCGGCGCCTTCGCCCCGACGAGCGGGACCGGCGACGCCGGCTCGCCGACGTGGCTCGGCGGCTGGACGGCGCTCTACCAGAACGGGATCCTCTCGGGCCCGGCCGTCGCCGACGAGGCGGCGCCGGAGGCCGGCCTCGCCCTCGCGGTCGGCCCGAACCCGACGCGCGGCGACGCGACGGTCCGGTTCTCGCTCGACCGGGCGCAGCGCGTCGAGATCGCGCTCTACGACGTGCTCGGCCGCCGGGTCGCCACGGTCGCCGAGGGCGCGTTCGCGGCCGGCGCGGCCACGGCCACCGTCCCGACCGCGACGCTCTCGACGGGCGTCTACGTCCTCCGGCTCCAGGGCGAGGCGGGCGCCGTCGCCCGCCCGCTGAGCGTCGTCCGCTAGCGCGGATCGCCTCGAACCTCGGCCGCGGCTGCCCGTCATCGCCGCGACTGAGCCAGAGCGCCGGCCCTCTGTGGGAGGGGGCCGGCGCTCGCTTTTCGGGGTGGGCGGACCCGGCCGACGCCGCCGCCTCGACGCCGAGGCGGGCAGGGGCGGAGCGGGGGCGCTCGCCCCCTCCGCGAGACACGGTACCGTAACCGTCTGGTCGCACCCCGGTTATCCAAAAACGGGCCCCGTCGCGGAGGTTGGAGGGCATCCTCCCCCCCGGATGCGCCGATGACCTCGTACCGGACGATCTTCCTGTCCGACCTCCACCTCGGCATGCGCGGCTGCCAGGCCGAGCGCGTGCTCGACTTCGTCCGCCACCACGAGGCCGAGCGCTGGGTCCTCGTCGGCGACGTGGTCGACGGGTGGGCGCTGGCGCGGTCGTGGACGTGGCAGCAGGTCCACAACGACGTGGTCCAGAAGCTGCTCCGGGAGGTCCGCAAGGGGGCCGAGATGGTCTACGTGCCCGGCAACCACGACGGCGCCGCGCGCCAGTTCGTCGGGCTCACGTTCGGCGGCATCCTCGTCCAGCGCGAGTGGGTCCACACGACGGCCGACGGGCGGCGGCTCCTGGTCCTCCACGGCGACGAGTTCGACGGCGTCGTCCGCCTCGCGCCGTGGCTGAGCCGCGTCGGCGCGCGGGCCTACGAGGTGTCGCTGGCGCTCAACACGGCCGTGGCCCGCGTGCGCGAGCGGATGGGGAAGCCGTACTGGTCGCTCGCGGCGGCGCTCAAGGACCGGACGAAGCGGGCGCTCCAGTACATCGACCGGTTCGAGGAGGCCGTCGCCGCGCGGGCCGCCGAGGCCGGCGTCGACGGCGTCGTGTGCGGCCACATCCACCGGCCTGAGCTCCGCGACGTGGTCACCGAGGCGGGCGCGACGCTCTACGCCAACTGCGGCGACTGGGTCGAGAACTGCACGGCGCTCGTGGAGCACCACGACGGGCGCCTCGAGGTCGTCCGGTGGACGGGCGCGATCCGGCGCGACGCCGCCGAGCCGAGCGGCGACGGCGTCCGGCGCCCCCTCCCCGACCTCGCCCCCCGCCTCGCGCTGGGGGCCGAGGCGGCCGGCCTCGGGCTCGACCCGAGCGCCCTCCTCGGGGCGGACCGATGAGGCGCGACCCGCTCCGCGTGCTGTTCGCCGTCCAGGGCGAGGGGCGCGGCCACCTCACGCAGGCGCTCGCCGTCGCGGCCATGCTCCGCCGCCGCGGCCACCACGTCGTCGGGGCGGTGGCCGGGACGAGCCGGTGGGGCGACGTGCCGGAGTTTTTCCGCCAGGGCCTCGCGGCCCGCGTCGAGACGGTCGAGAGCCCCGGCTTCGTGGCCGGCGCCGACGGCCGGATCCGCCCCGTCGCCACGTTCGCTACCAACGTCGCTCGGATGCGGCGCTTCGCGCCCAGCCTCGACCGGATCTCGGCCGTGATCGACCGGCTCGAGCCCGACGTCGTCGTCAACTTCTACGAGGGGCTGATGGGGCTCCACGGGCTCCTCCGCGTGAGCGACGTGCCGGTCGTCGCCGTCGGCCACCAGTTTTTCGCGGGGCACCCGGGCTACCCGCTCCTCCCCGGCCAGCCGCTGCAACGGATGGCGATGGAGGCCTACACGGCGCTCGTCGGGGCCGGCGCCGAGACGCGGCTCGCGCTCTCGTTCTACGACGCGCCCGACCGGCCCGGCGTTCGCGTCGTCCCGCCGCTCCTCCGGTCGCAGCTGTTCGAACTGGGCGACACGCGGGGCGACGGGTCGATCCTCGTCTACCTCATGGAGCCGGCGATGGCCCCCGCGCTCGCGGCGTGGAGCGACCGGAACCCGGGCGTCCGGCTCCACACGTTCGCGGCGGTCGAGCCGCACGACCACAGCCCGGCCCTCACGTTCCACGGCCTCAGCGGGACCGACTTCCTCCGGCGGATGGCCGCGGCCCGCGGCGTCGTCTGCACGGCCGGGTTCGAGACGGTCTCCGAGGCGATGTGGCTCGGCACGCCGGCCCTCCTCGTCCCCACACCCGGCCACTACGAGCAGCGCTGCAACGCGGTCGACGCCGTGGCCGCGGGCGCCGGCGTCCGCGCCGAGGCGCTCGACCTCGACCCGCTCCTCGACTACCTCGCCGGGCACGACGAGGCGGCCCAGGCCGAGACGACGGCCCGCTTCCGCCGGTGGGTCGCGCGCGCCGAGGGCCGCGTGCTCGGCGCCGTCGAGGAGGCGGCCGGGCTGGCGCCCGGCGGCGGCGACGGCGCGGGCGACGGGCTCGCCGCCGACGTCGAGCTCCGCGAGGCGCCCTACCGCCCGCCGACGTCGTCGGCCGACGGGCGCGGGCCGAGCGAGAACGCGTCGACGCGCGAGTAGAGCCCGCCGCCGAGCCGGCCGACGGCGCCCAGCGCCTCCTGCTGGACGTAGCCGCGCTCGGCGTCGAACAGGTCGTCGCGGAGGTAGAGCCCCTCGACCACGCCGATCAGCACGCGCGACCGGCCGACCTGGAGCGTCGTGTGCTCGCGGCAAGCGAGGGCGGCCGGGGCCGCGGCGATCCGCGGGACGTCGCCGGCCGGCGGGTCCGCCAGCGCGAGCCCGAGCGCGTCGACCTCGCTCGCGCCCGGCGGGTACGGCCCCGACGACCGGTGCATCGCCTCGGCGACGGCCTCGCTCACGACGTTGACCACGAAGCGGCCGGTCCGCCGGACGTTCGCGGCGGTGTCCTTGGCGTGGCGGTCGCCGGGCTGCGACAGGCCGAGCGCCACGAGGTGCGGGTCGTGGCCCATCAGGTTGAAGAAGCTGTACGGCGCCGCGTTGACGCTCCCGTCGGCGTTGCGCGTCGTGACCCACGCGATCGGACGGGGCACGACGAGCGCGGAGAGGAGCTTGTAGCCGGCCCGGGGCGCCAGCGCGTCGAGGTCGAAGTCCATGGGCGGGTCGGTCCGCCTCGGTCGCCCCGCGGACGACCCGAGGCGGGCGCGGTCAGTCGGCGACGGTGACCGGGACTGAGAACGCGTCGCGGTCCCACCGCAGCGACAGGACGCCCGCGTCCGGCTCGGTCGCCTCGACGGCGATCGTGAACGCCTCGACGGGCTCGTCGAGCGCCGTCCGCTCCAGGGCGACGCGGCCGAGGTCCTGGGCCTCGTCGTAGGCCGTCCCGTTCTGGCCGGTCTGGCGGTTCACGATGAGGACGCCGCCGGTCGCGCGCGGGATCGAGAACAGGGTGTAGACGCCGGGCGCGAGCCGGAGCGCCGCGTCGTCCCGGCCGAGCACGATCGGGTGGTCGGTCTCGAGGTGCGTCGCGCGGTTGGCGCCGGTCCGCCAGAGCTCGCCCCAGGGCACGAGCGCGCCCCAGATCTCGCGGCCCCGCTTCTGCGGCACGCCGTAGTCGACGAGGATCGTCGCCGGGCCGATCTCGCCGACGGCCTCGCCGCGGCCCGAGAGGTCGCCGACGGACATCCCCGCCGTGTCCATCTCGGCCCAGCGCCGCGCGGTCGCCTCGACGTCCACGTCCGCCACGCGCGTCACGGTCAGCTTCCGCGTCGTCGCCCCGGCGTCGAGTTCGAGGAGCCGGCCCACGTCGTCGGCCTCGACGGTCATGCTCCCGCGGAACGGGTGCGTGACGGTGACCGAGCCGTCGTCCTCGACGTCGCTCGTGAAGGCGACCACGCCGCGCGGCGGGAAGAGCGGCTGCCCCAGCGGCCCGCCCGCGGCGACGGCCCGCCGGACCATCAGCTCGAACGGCCCGTGGACGAGGTCGAC
>CAXRFJ010000424.1:0-2502 GCA_964229475.1 Rubrivirga sp. | reverse complement strand
TTAATGATACGGCGACCACCGAGATCTACACGCTCGTCTACACTCTTTCCCTACACGACGCTCTTCCGATCTACTTCTCTCGCGGCACACCTGCGGGGCTCGATTGGTGGCGGGGCCTCCAGCCCGAGCGCGTCGAGGGCTACACGACGGACCTGATCGCGGAGGAAGCGGTTCGGCTGCTCCGGCGGAGGCGGCAGAGTCCCCTCTTTCTGTACGTCCCGTTCTCGGCGTCTCATGGCCCCCTCGACGCGCGACCCGAGGATCTGGCGCAATACGAGCGGACTCCCGAGCCCCGGCGCCGGTTCGCAGCGATGACGACGCGGCTCGACTGGGCCATTGGCCAGGTGATGGAGGCCGTCCGGGCCTCCGGGAGGCCAACCCTCGTATGGGTCCTCTCCGACAACGGGGGGCACCCGGCTCACGGCGGGAGCAACGGGCCGCTCCGCGGTTGGAAGGGGCAGAGCCTGGAGGGAGGGATTCGAGTCCCGTCCGTCGTCTGGTACCCCCCTCTCGGGCACCGGACGGTCGAGCATCCCGTGTGGAGCCTCGACGTGTTGCCCACGATCGGTGAGCTCGTAGGGGCGTCGCCGTCGGGCCTCGCGCTCGACGGGGTGAGTCAACGGGCTCAGTTGGCCGGCGCGCCGCCGACCCGGGCCCTCCTCGACCGCGTCTTCATCACCTTCCGGCGCTCCCCCGAGAGCGGCTTCTGGGCGTCGGCGCAGACGGCGGACTGGAAGTATGTCCTCCACCCTGACCGGCCGGGGCCGCCGGAGGAACTGTACCACATCGGGCTCGACCCGACAGAGGCCGCCGACAGCCTATCGGCCTATCCAGCTCGCGCCTCCGAGCTGCGGGAGCGCGCGTTCGCGTTCGCCGCGCTCGTCGGGCCCGGCGCGACGCACGACGCGTCACTGACGGAAGACTTCGTCGTGGACTTTTCCCCCTGCGGGGGCGGGGTCGCCCCACCGTCGCCCCCGTCCGCGGAAGCGCCGGCGGCAACGCCGGAGGGCACCGGCTCTGTCCTCGTGCTCACGCTGTTGGGCGCGGCGTGCGTCGCGTTCGCGGTGCTGGTCGTGCGCTCCAGTCGGTGAGGTCATGGAACGGGCAGGGAAAGACGAGGCCGGGCCTCCCCGCCTCGGCACCGAGGCGGAGCGGGCTACTCGGCGGGCGCGGCGTGCGGGAGCCGCTCCGGCATCTCGGCGGCGACGTAGATCAGGATGGCCGTTGCGGCCACGGCGCGCTGGACGTGGGCCGGGTCGAGCTTGTCGATCGTGTCGGCGGGCGTGTGGTGGTAGACGAAGTAGTCGCCGTTGTCGGTGCGGAGGCTGAGGCCGGGCACGCCGTCGCGCATCATCGGGCCGATGTCGGCGCCGCCGCCGCCCTGCGTGATCCCGGCCGCGCCCACGTCGGAGTCGGTCTTGAGGAGGCCGGCGAGGAGCGGCTCGACGCGCGCGGCCAGCAGCCGGCGCCCGTCCTCAGAGCCGCCGTAGCCGAAGCCGACCGGGTCGAACAGCCCGCTGTCGCTCTCGAGGGCGAGCTGGATGTGCGAGACGTCGGCGCCGAGCGAGTCGCGGAACGCCTCGGCGCCGCGGAGCCCGTTCTCCTCGTTCGTCCAGAGGGCGACCTGGACGGTCCGCCGCGGGCGGAGGCCGAGCGCGTGGAGCAGGCGGACGGCCTCCCACGTCACGACGCAGCCGGCGAGGTCGTCGTGGACGCCCTGGCCGACGTCCCACGAGTCGATGTGGCCGCCGAGGACGACGACCTCGTCCGGCCGCTCGCGGCCCGTGACCTGGGCGATCGCGTTGCGCGACAGCCGGTCCTCCAGCGTCTGCGCGCCCATCCGGAGGCGGACGACCGGGCGCTCGCCGCGGTCCTGGATCCGCCGGAGCCACTCGGCGCCCTCGATCGTGAGCGCGGCGTGGGGGATCTCGGGGAGGCCCTCGCCGTAGCGCATCGTGCCCGTGTGCGGCGTGCTCAGGCCGCTCGGCCCGACGGACCGGACGAGGCTGGCCACGGCGCCCGCCTCGGCGGCGGCGGCGGCCCCCGCGACGCGGTACTGGACGGTCTCGCCGTAGGTCGTGAACGGCACGTCGAACAGGACGATGCGGCCCGCGGCCTCGTCGGCGCGCTCGGTCAGCTCCTCGAACGAGCCGACGACGAGGACCTCGGCCTCGAGGCCCTCGGGCGGCGTCGCGACGCTCCCGCCGAGCCCGAGCATTGGCAGGTCGAACGCGCCGTGCGGCGTCACGAGCGTCGCGGACTCCTCGCCCCGGACCCACGTCGGCACGAGCGCCGGCTGGCCGCGGACGGCCTCGAGCCCGTCGGCGCGCATGGCGTCGAGGATCCAGTCGAGGGCGGCCTCGAGCGCGTCGGAGCCCGAGAGGCGGGGGCCGAAGGTGGTCGCGATGTGGGCGACGCGGTCGTAGGCCGCGCTGTCGGCCCGGATCACCGAGGCGGCCTCGGCGTACGGCGCCGAGGGCTCGGGCTGGGCGCGCAGACGCT
>CAXRFJ010000423.1:0-6158 GCA_964229475.1 Rubrivirga sp. | reverse complement strand
ACGAGGACGAGCTCCGGTGGGCACGCCTGGTTGGCCCGGTGGACCCGGCCCATCCCCTGCACGCACCGGGCGCTCGACCACCCGGGCTCGACGCAGTACAGGACCCTCCTCTGCTGATTGGCCGCCGCCAGATCGGCGTGGTAGCTCCGGCCGGTGCCCCCGGCCTGGCTGAACACCAAGACCCGGCGCTTCCCGGCCATGAACTCGTCGGCCTCGGCGTCGCACGTCCGCCGGGTGCGCCGCTCCTCGACGACCTGCTCGATGCCATCCACCTCCTTGGTGACGAACCGTCGGCCCCGCCCGGTCACCTCGGCCACGGCGTCCGGCCCGAAGTGGGCGACGACCTGGTCGAGCACGCCGTGGGGCACGGACACCGCGCCCACCTCCAGCATCAGCCGGTCTCTCGCCGCGACGGCCTCCGGGCTCTTGACGAAGTCGCCCGCCGCACTCCGTACGGGGCGGCTCCGCACGCGCCCGTCGTCGTCGAGGTACTCCTCGTAGAGCGTGGTCGGGAACGAGGCCTCGACGAACTGCAAGAGCTGGTCGCGGGGCGTCACGTCGAGGTCCCGTAGATCGTCCCCGTTCGCGACGGCCTTCGCGTACGCCCGCTCGGTCGCCGCCTCCATCGTGGAGACCAGTTGCACGACGCAGGACTCCCCAGCCTCCAGCCTCGCTTCCATGTCGCGGATCAGGCTCGGCGCGCTCATGGCGACCAAGAGGTGGAGGAAGAACCGCTGGTGGGCGCCCCAGAACTGGCTGTACGCCGTAGCTCTGGCCCTTCCGCACTTGTCGGCCTTCGTGACTTCCAAGGCCGCTTGCAGATTCCGGAGGACGACCTGCCACGCCTCAGCGCACCGGTCGTAGGTCGCGGCCTGGTGGGGCGCGAGGTCGTGGACGAGCGTCCGGTAGTCGACGCCGTCGTAGGACACGCTCCGCGCGAGGTAGAGCCCCATCGACTTGAGATCCTTCGCGACGAGCTCCATCGCGGCGATCCCGCCCGCGCTCACTTTCTCGACGAACGCCTCGACGGTCGGGAACGGGGTGCCCCGGCCCCAGAGCCCGAGGCGGGCGGCGTAGGCGAGGTTGGCGACCTCGGTGGCCCCGGTCGCGCTCGCGTAGACGACGCGGGCGTTCGGGAGACGGTCTTGCAAGTCGACCACCGCCAGCGCGCGCTGGGACGCCTTCTTGACCCCGCGGCTCCCCTGAGTGTCCAGGGCGGAAGCGGCGTTGTGCGATTCGTCGAAGACGATCACGCCCTCGAACCCGGCCTCGTCACCCCCGGCCGTGAGCCAGGCGACGACCTGCTCCAGCCGGTCGATGCCGGTCTCGACTCCGTCCCGCTCGCGGGGCTTGCCCTTGAGCGTGTCGTAGCTCGCGAAGCAGACGCCCTCGGCCCACGTGATCGGCCCCTTGCAGGCGCCGAGGTCGAACACGAACTCGGCCGGGCCGCCGAGGGCCGTCCAGTCGCGGACGGCGTCGCGGAGGAGGCTCCGGTTCTCGCTCACCCAGAGCGCCCGGCGACGTCCCTGGAGCACGTTGTCGAGGATGACCCCCGCAGCCTGGCGGCCTTTTCCAACCCCGGTTGCGTCGCCGACGAAGTACCCCTGCCTCACGCCAGAGGCTCCGCCCTCGCCGGGCAGGAGCTCCGTGTGCGCGGAGCCCGCGCGGACGATGGTCTCGAGCTGGGCGTCGGAGAGATGGCCCCCGGCCACGAGGTGCCCGGGCAACACCGGGCGGTACTCGCACTCGGGCGCCGTCGCCGCCGCCATCGCGGCCGACTCCACGAGCGTTGTGGGATGGGGCTGACTGCCTGGGACGCGGACGCTCGGGCGGTAGGCGTCGAACACGCTCGCCGTGAGTGCACGGGTCTGGGCGAGCTCGCCGGCGGCCTCGACCGCCAGCGGGGACGTGTCCGCGAAGGGCCACGACGGGACGGCGGCGCTCGGCCGAGGCAGGGGCTCCGTCCTGACGGGTGGGGCCAACGCCCGGACGCGGGGTGCGAGGAGGGCGAAGAGGTCGAGCTGTTCGACGTGGGGCGATACGGCGGACGGGGTAGCCCGCGAAGCGAGAGGAGACATCGGTAGGGTCCGATAGGGGTCGAAATCGGAGGCCCCGTTCCGGGACACGACCCGGGGGCGCTCCGGCCCGCCGCGTTGACGGGCTCGCCCACCGGCCCGGCACCGCGGGGGGACGGCGAGCCCCGCCGACTCCACCTTCATCCCTCTACACCCTCCCCCCTCCCTGACCGACTTGACTTCTGCCCACGGTGACCGACTCCTCCCCACGCCGACGACAGGTGCTCACCCCACGGAGGCGAGGGCGGGCGACGGCCGGTCCGACCTCCGGGGGGCCAGGCAGCGGCGGACCCACAGGGCCGGACGCTCGACGGCGGCGTAGAACGCGCCGCCCACGACGCCGACCAGCACGAGTGCCCCGGCGACGTGGACCGCTGGCGGGACGCCCGGGAGCGCGTCCATCGCGACGCGCCGGTACACGTCGGCCGCCACCATGTGCGTCATGTAGACGCTGTACGACGTGAGCGCGACGGCCCGGACGACCCGAGACCCGGCAAACGGGAGCGGCCGTCGGTCGGCCGTGGCCACGACGAGCGCGACGAAGGCGAGCGCGACGCCGGTGTAGGCGTACCGGTTGAGGACGTCGAGCGGGAGCCACGGGACCGTGGCCACGAACGCGAGGCCGGGGAGCACGGCGAGCCGTCCCGCCCTCAGGAGCGCGGGCCAGAGGTCGGGCCGCTCGTAGCGGACCCAGGCCGCCGCGACGCCGAGCGCGAGCCCTTCCAGGCGCATGTGGGTGTCCGTGTACTGCGGCCCCCACGGGTCGGCCCCGTCCGGGACGGTCAGGACCCGGGTGACGAGCGAGAGGGCCGCGGCGGCCCCGAGCGCGACCGGGACGCCGCCCCGGACCCGGAGCGCGAGCCCGAGCACGATGGGGAGCCCGAGGTAGAAGTGCTCCTCGACGCAGAGCGACCAGCTCACGCCCCAGTACGGCATCCCGGTGTAGTTCTGGACGAACACGAGGTAGCGCCAGTCGAACGGGTCCGGGTTGTCCGTGAACGCGGCCCGGAGCCCGTACACCGTGACGAGCGCGACGAGGTAGGGCGGGATCGTCCGGAGCCACCGCCGCGCCCAGAACCGGCCGACCTCGACGTCGCCGTGGCGGCCGAGCTCGCGCCAGTAGAGCCCGCCGATGAGCCACCCCGAGAGCACGAAGAACAGGTCGACGCCGACCCACCCCGACTCGAACACGTGGTTCAGCGCCGGGCCGCCGTCGAGGACCCGCTCGCCGACGAGGTTGACCGGGACCACGAGCGCGATCGCCAGCGCGCGGAGGAGGTCGAGGTTCGCGACGCGCGGGGCGGGGGCGGCGTCCATTCACGGTCCGGGGGGTTGCGCAAGATGCCGCCCCTTGCTGGCCCCGAACCTTAAATCCCTGTCAGGTCGCGCGTTGGCCCCTCGTGGCGCCCCACACGGCGAGGGCGGGGAGCGTGGTGACCTGGACGACGGGCGAGAGCCCGACCGTGTGGCCCAGGACGGTCACGGTCGGCATGAGGTCGGAGTACCCCCAGAGCTCGAGCGCCTGCGCGCCCCACTCGAGCCCGACCGAGGCCACGAGCCCCACGCCCAAGAGGGCACCCCAGCCGACACCGTCGGGCGGGTCGAGCCGCCGGGCGCCGACGAGGAGCGCCGCCCCGAGGGCGACGCCCAGGGTGATGACGACGTCGCCCGCGATGGCCCCCCACATCCAGGCCGTCGCCCGCCAGAAGCCCCAGCTCCACATGTCGTAGAGGAGCGTGCACTGGGCGAACTCCCAGAGCGCGTGGAGCCCGAAGCCCCAGAGGGCGATCCGGCGGAGGGGGAGGTGCGTGTAGCCTCGGAACATCGGCGGCGGCGGGGCCCGGACGATACGGGCCGTTGGGCACGCACGCTAGGCCCAGGGTTCGGTTAAGACCACGTGAACGCGAAACGTTGGTCCTACCCCCAGGGCCGTTGGACGCCTGAACCCTCCCTCCCCGCCATGACCGCTCTACGAAAGATCGACGTCTACACCACCGGCTGCCCCCTCTGCGAGGAGGCCGTCGCCCTCGTCCGCCGGGTCGCCTGCGACTCGTGCGAGGTCGAGGTCCACGACCTGACGGACGAGGCCGTGGCCCGCCGCGCCGTCGACCTCGGCGTCCGGTCGGTCCCCGCCGTCATCGTCGACGGCGAGCTCGCCGGGTGCTGCCGGACCGGCGGCGTGACCGAGTCCGGTCTCCGCGAGGCCGGGGTCGGGCAGCCGGCCTGACCGTGCCGGCCGCGGCCCCGGGGCTCCCCCTTGGCGAGGGCGTCCTCTACGGGCTCGCGCTGGACGCCATGTGGGACGCCGTCGGCGTCGCCCTCGCCACCCATCGACCCTCCCGAACGGTCGCCCGGCCCCACGACCGTTCTTCTCCCATCCTGGCCCCCCCCTCTCCCTCACTTTCCCCATGGCCACCCTCTCCCAAGACCTTCAAGACTGCATCGACGCCTGCAACGCGTGCGTCACCGCCGCCAACGCCTGCCTCGCCGAGCACGTCGGCGAGGAGGCAATGGCCCGGTGCCTCGCGCTCTGCCTCGACTGCACCGACCTGTGTACGGCGTGCGTCCAGATGATGGCGCGCGATTCCGACTATGTCGCCCGCGTCTGCGCCATCTGCGCCGACCTCTGCGAGGCGTGCGCCGAGGAGTGCGCGACGTTCGATTCCGAGGCGTGCCAGGCGTGTGCTGACGCCTGCCGCCGCTGCGCCGAGACGTGCCGCCAGATGGCCGCCTAGATGACGCGCGTACTCCCCGTCGCCCTCGTCCTGGCGGCGGCCCTCGCGGGTCAGCTGGCCGGGGCGCAGGGCGGCCACGGGCCGGTCTTCGGGCTCGCCACGCCGACGCTCCCCCAGGGCGCCTGGAACGGCGACGCCACGGTCATGTCGCTCGGCCGCGGCGGCGACCGGGCCGTCATGGCCCGCCAGACCCTCCGCTACGGGCTCACCGAGGACGTCCAACTCAACCTCTCGGTCCCCCAAACCCTCGCCGCTCTCCCGTCGCCCCCTCGCACGCGGATCGGGACGATGATGGGCGGGATGGGCGACCTCGAGGCCCTCGCCCTGTGGCGCCTCCAGAAGCACTACCCCGGCGGCGGCCGCCGCGTCGAGACGACGGCGCTGGCGAGCGTGCTCGTCCCGGTCGTGGCCGAGCGCGGGGGTGTCCGGGCCGGGCCCGGCGCGAACGCGGCGCTCGTGACGGGCTACGCCTCCCGTGACCTCTACGGGTGGGTCGGGGCCGGGGCGCAGGGCTACCTCACCCGCGACGGCGACCGCCTCGGCCCGCTCGGCTACGCGAGCGCCGTCGTCGGGTACCGCCCGCCGGTCTTCCAGGGGGACTACCCCAAGCCCGACGTCCGCGTCTTCGTGGAGGCCGTCGGCGAGGTGGCCGGGCGGGACCGGGTGGCGGGCGCCACCGTCGAGGCCAGCGGGGGCGAGCGCGTCCTCGTCGGGCCAACCGTTCTCGGGCTCTACCGGGCGTGGGGGCTGGGCGCGGGTGTCCTGTTCCCCGTCTACGACCGCTCGAACGGGCCGCAGCCGAGCGAGGACGCCCGCCTCGCCGTCAACCTCTCGTACTGGTTCTAACTCCCACCCTCGACTCCCATGACCCTCCGACTTCTCACACCGCTGGCGGTGCTCCTCGCCATCGCCCTCGCACCACCCGCTCACGCCCAGATCCTGGAGGCCCGTCAGGCCGTCTTCGGGATGGACTGCTCGCCCTGCGCCTACGCCCTCGAGCGCCGCCTCGGCCGCCTCGACGGCGTCGAGGGCGTGACCGTCAGCCTCAACGAGTCCGAGGCCGTCGTCCGGCTCCGGAACGGGAACGCGGCCCGGCTCGGCGCGCTCCGCGAGGCCGTCCGCGAGGCCGGGTTCGACCCGCGCGCGACGGCGCTCCGGCTCGCCGGGACGCTCCGCCAGTCGGACGGCCGGTGGACGCTCGTGACGCCGACGGGCGAGCGCTTCCACGTCGTCACGGCCGCGGCCGACGCGCGCGACGCGCTCCGCGCCCGCGACGGGCAGCGCGTGGTGGGGACGGGCCGGGTGGCCGAGGGGGTCCCCTCCGAGGCCGGGTGGGCGCTCCGGGGCG